>JAUNJJ010000202.1 GCA_030533325.1 Oscillospiraceae bacterium | reverse complement strand
AAACTTTTGTAGACTTTACCTCGAAATGCTCAGGAATACTGTGTTTTAAGAAAATCTGTTTTATTTCATTTTTTGTTTTTATATATTCGTTTCTTGGACATGAAATCATGCTAAGGAACATGAGATTGTTGTCATCATGCTCCATATAGCATGATTCGTCACAGTAAAAGTTGGTAATCATTAACTATTCCTCATTTTTGCTATGAATCATTGGATAAATCAAAATAATAAATTCTAACTTCAGTTCTTAACAATCAGATAAATCTTTAATTTTTTTATGCAAAACAAGCTTTTGCTATTGCTTATCTAATATTTTCTTTAACTTATCCAGCTGTAAATCAAAAGGCTTATATACTCAAAACATATACATAATCATGAATGCTGTCTTCCGCACCGTTGGTATATCGTCTCATACATCGCTTGGCAGGCCACAACACGGTTCCACTGTTTGTCTGCACAGCCATATTTATTTCATTGTTAGGATCATCCTCGTCGATAACCCATTTGCCGCCATACAGTTTAATAACAGTTTCTCCGATATATGATGCCAAGGCGAATAATATCTGTCCCCTGTTATTTGAAAGTATTCCGTCCGGAGTATTCTGTTCATCGAAGAATCTGTCAACTTCCTTCATACTTTCAAGCGTGTAGTCAGCTTTGTAACCGGAAGAGTTAAGTGCTCTGATAACCCATTCGCAGGAAGCTTTTATGTCCTGTTCGAGGGTGTTCTGGCAGCTTTCCGGTTCGGAATCTGTATTTTTCTTTTTGAAAATGTCGAGTAGGCTCATAAATTTCTATCTCCATGATTTTCGTATGATAAGTCAATTAATTCTTAACAATTAAAACCTTAAAAAAGTGAACTCTGCGGATTCAGGTATTAATTAAATCTTTCCTGGCATATCTTTTATAAGCGGAGCCAGTCTTTTATAAACAATACTCGTTTCTTCACTTGAAAATACTTTCATAAGCCTGTTATTAACCTGCAGTTTACTTTTAGACTGAAGAACTGCCTGTATGATTTGCTCTTTATGCTGTCTGTACTTATCTTCTTTAAAATTCTGCCCGAAGAATAATCTTACCTGTGCTTCCTTTTTACTAATTTTTACCGGTTTAGGTTGTGTTTTATTATCAGGTAAATATTCTGAAGGTGTATACTCTACATTTTCAGGTAAAGGATGAAGCTTACCATTTGATTCATCTCTATACATTGTTATTTTTTCCCCTTCAAGATATCTACGCTTAAGATTATTATCAGCAAAAATCTCCCTGATTCCTTCTGTCATTGTCTTAGCCATATTCTTATCTGGTTCATCTTTAATCCGCCAGTCACTGCCTAATTTCTTCAGTTTATCATTTAAAACATCAACAAAAACATTTGACTCGTATATTCTCGGATCCGGATTAGCGAACTTGTCCTGAGTTATAACTGGTATCTTAAAATCGAATCGCTCTCTGTTGTTATTATAATACCATAATGCATATTCACATATAGTTTTACAAAGATATGTAACATCAATAAGCATAATCCGATAAGTAACCAGTGATGACTGAATACAGCTTGATGCACTCCATATTTCTGTTCCGTCACCGAGCACAAGAGTAAACTTGTCCAGAACATTGTTTTCATTCTTCACTTTGGAAACATCAATATTTGTTGAGCCTGAGTGCAGAAACTGATTTCTCAGGTTATATAACAATTCACCGTTTAAATCAGTAACCGGTTCCTCCGTTTTCAGATATTCTCCGAGATATTTGTCAAACCAATCTATATAGCGTCTGGTAACTGATGTTTCTTCAGGATATTCGGCTGCTCCACACATATCCGGCAGAGCCAATGCAAGCGCAAGTGCAGAAAAATAACTCCTGTTTTTCAGAGAATTATAAATATCTTTTACGTAAACATTTATCAATCTTAATCCCTCATTCAATATCCTGCTGATACTTTTATTTCAGGTTTTCTTCAATAACCGCCATTATTTCATTAAGGCGGCTCTCCCCTATGCCTTTAATCTTGCTGAGATCACTGCGAAGCTTTTCCGTATCAAGTTCAGCAGCTCCTTCATTAAGAGCCGTTTCATATCCTGTCTGATACATATTTCTGAATACTTCTTCCATCGCAGCACGATCCATACTTTTTACTTTCTTGTATAAGGCACGGTCAAGCAGTTCCGGTTCAGCCATTACTTACACCATTTCGATTTTTTTGATAACGTTATATATCGTACCCGCAATTACTAAAATCTGTGATAAAATAGCCAACTAAGAATCCTTGTACATTCCTGGTTAGAATATCCCGCACGACTTAAAATAGAATAGTAAATCAAAAGTACTAAGTGAAGATAAATTTCTTCTCCGCCATTCCAATGTACCCCTGAATGAGCAGCCGAACCTCTGATTTGAGAAAAAAGCTTTATTTTCTTTTTAAACTCTTTTTCTGTATAAAATTTGGTAACACCAATTATATCATGTCCATCCTGTTCTGTAATAGTTCTCATATCATCTTTAAAAAGTCCATAAATATATCCTATTTTTTCTTTCAGACTCGGAGAAAAATTTTGTAGATTTCCAGTAATGATTCCCTTGGCTTTGTTTTTTACTAATTCTGATGCATTTGAATTATCAATACAATTAAGCAAATCCTCAGTTAGTTTCTCAGCTTCTTTTACGATAGATGGATCTTTGGCATTATCTAAAAACTTATACTCATTCTCGAATGAAACGCACAAATCTGTAATCTGTGTATAATTAACTAATCCGGCAAATTTGTTTGCCAGTGGTAAAAATTCAATATAGGGTTTTATTTTTTTTTCATTTAGCACTGAAATCAACTCAGGCAATTTACTGAGTAAGCAATCCAATCCAATAACTTGTCTTGACAAAAGGACATCATTGGCGTAATCTTCATATTCATCCTGCATTCTAACATAAATCGGCTTCTCTGAAATCCTAGAATTAAAAATACAAATATTAGACCTAACATTTAGGCGACCGCTACAAAACTGGAATAATCGTAAGGCATAATTATAGTATTTTCCGATATCATCAAGTGTCTTATCGTCATCAAATTCAAATCTCAGAGAAGAACAAACATTATTTTTTAAATCAGGTACCTCAATCGACATAACATAACTTGCCCTAATTAATAATTTTACTCTAAACTTCTCGTTATTAATTGTGACGTCAAAACTATGTAAATATTTCTTTAAATCTTTAAAGACAATAGACTTTTGTTCAGGTGAGTATTCTATTGCATATGCAGAATTATATAGTTTATCAATAATTCCGCCATAAAACTCAATTGAATTAAAAGTGTGAACATCAGTTATTGATGAATCTGATCCATGAACAATAACCGGAGTGTGCAAATAACCTGCACGCAAGCTAAGTCCAGATGATAAACGCTCACGAACAGGAGTTGTTTGAAGAAACGCAAATGCTGAATTTAAGTCAGTATATCCATAAAACCATCGATGATGAATAGATTCATCACAAGCATTATAACCAAGTTTTCCGAGCTCTTTTTTTGAAGAATCTGTAAATGGAATCATTGTAACGAATCTGTCAACTATACTGAATTGACTATCGGCTCTTCCCTCTTCATCAGCAATATTTATAAACCCTGAAAAATGGTCAGGTAATGTATCTTTTATAACTCTATACGAAAAATAATGTTCTTTTTCATCTTTGGTTTCTTGCAAAAGTACTGCGGAATCATCCTTTTTTTCAGTGCCTGTCTTATTCATAAAAAACCCCTTGTAATTATTATTTACTTCGTCTCAATTTGAAACGAAGCTGATTTTCCTTCTATAAAATAATTTTCTCCATTTTCGCTCAATTATCAGTCATTGACAAATACAAACATTATCAATCTGACTCATAATCATTTTGAAGCAAACTTAAAATTCTTCATAATCTGAATATTTACTGGAGAAAGCTTAATTTGATGCATGCTTCGCATTCGTTCGTGCTTTCCCTACGGTACCTGTTCAGAAAGCATATACTTGAAGCTGAACATTTCTTCTGCCATTGCCATCAGAAATTCAGGATAATTTTCTACAAACGGATGTGTTGAATACAGGTAATTGGCAGGCAAATTAATCTTTCCTCAAACTCTTATAAAGCTCCTTAGCCATAGCATCCTGAACCTTACTGT
>JAUNJJ010000201.1 GCA_030533325.1 Oscillospiraceae bacterium | reverse complement strand
TACTTTTATTGAAAAAGATGCATCAATTAATGATGAGATAGATGAACTTAGACATAGTGCAACTTCTGCACTTATATCAAGAAATGATGTAATAGTAGTCGCATCTGTATCCTGCATATATGGTCTAGGTGAAAAGGAAGAATATGAAAATAAAATATTATCACTAAAAGTTGGAGATATAATTGATAGAGATGAAATACTAAAAAAATTAGTAGACATGTTATATGAAAGAAATAACATGGATTTAGTTCGTGGTACATTTAGAACTAAAGGAGATACTATAGAAATAGTTCCAGCATATTCTAGAACTACTGCATATAGAATAGATTTATTTGGTGATGAAGTAGAAAAATTAATTGAGTTTGACACAACTACAGGAGCAGTTATAAATCAAAAACAAACAATAACAATATTCGCAGCGTCACACTTTGTAACAAGTGATGAAAAGTTAAAAATAGCTGTTAAAAATATTAGAGAAGAGTTAAACGAAAGACTAAAATACTATAAAGAAAATAATAAATTACTTGAACTTCAAAGGTTAGAACAAAGAACAAATTATGATCTTGAAATGATGGAAGAAACTGGTTTTTGCAAAGGAATAGAAAATTACAGTAGGCATTTAGCGTTCAGAAAAGAAGGAGAAACGCCTACTACTTTATTAGATTTCTTCCCTAAAGATTTTTTACTTGTAATCGATGAATCTCACGTAACACTTCCACAAGTTCGTGCGATGTACAATGGTGATAGAATGAGAAAAAGTACACTTGTTGAGTATGGATTTAGACTTCCAAGTGCACTTGATAATAGACCGCTTAAATTTGATGAGTTTGAAGAAAAAATTAATCAAGTAATATACGTTTCAGCAACTCCAGGAGATTATGAACTTGATAAAACACATGGTGAAATAGTAGAGCAAATTATAAGACCAACTGGTCTTCTAGATCCTACAATCGAAGTTAAGCCATCAGAAAATCAGATTGATGATTTGATTAGCCAAATACAAGATAGAATAACAAGAAATGAAAGAACATTAGTTACAACATTAACAATAAGAATGAGTGAAGAATTAACTAATTATTTGAAAAGTGCAGACATAAAAGTTGCATATCTTCATAATGAAATTAAAACACTTGAAAGAATGGAAATTGTACGTGATTTAAGGCTTGGAAAGTATGATGTTGTTGTGGGTGTTAACTTGCTTAGAGAAGGAATTGATATACCAGAAGTATCATTAATCGCAATACTTGATGCGGATAAACAAGGCTTCCTTAGAAGTGAGAGAAGTTTAATACAAACGATAGGTAGAGCTGCTCGTAATTCGAATGGGCATGTAATAATGTATGCAGATTCAATGAGTGATGCGATGAAAAATTCGATAAAGGAAACAGAAAGAAGAAGAAGCATACAAGTAAAATTTAATGAAGAACATGGAATCGTTCCAAAGACTATTAAGAAAGAAATAAGAGATTTAATTAAAAATACTGATTCAAATAAAGATGAAAAAATAACGAAATCATACACTAAGAAAGAAAAACAAAAAATTATGGAAAAAATAGAAAAAGAAATGATGGAAGCTGCAAAAGAATTAGATTTTGAAAGAGCAACTGAACTTCGTGATATTTTATTTGAGATGAAAATGGAATAATAAATGAGTTTTAAGAAGAGTTTGATATTATTAATATCACGACTCTTTTTTTTATAGAAAACTCTTAAAAATGTCTAAAAATACACTATAAAAGCAAGTTAAAATACTAGTGCAAAATTAAAAAAGCATAATCACTTGGAAACCCTTATAAAATAAGGGGAAACGATTGATTTTGATATATAAAAATGGTATAATTTTTATATATAATGGAGAAGTATAGGTGAAGGGTATATGATACTAAGCAAACTAGTAAATAAAAATACAAAACTTATAAGTTATCTATGCATGCTAATTTGTTTATTAGTTTCTTTTATCATACCTTCAAAAACTGTATATGCAGTAGATTATACTAGCGTTGAAAGTCCAAGTTTGATTAATTGGGGATTAGACGCAGGAAAATTACAAGAAGGATATTATAAAGTAACTGTGGAAGATGTCACATATCCAATTCATTTATATGTATTCGAGGGGGATCAAACTTGGACAAGCAATATGACTTTTGGAGATGCAGGGGATGCTGGAACAAGTACTACTAATGCAGCGAATTCTGTGTTTGTAGTTGTAAAAGGAAATCTAACAATAAATTCTGGAGTTACTGTAACTACATACAGATCATCTTATGGTGGACCTAAAGGATTATTTCTTTTTGTAAGTGGCACATTAGTAAATAATGGAACAATAACAATGACTGCAAGGGGAGCAAAAGCAGTAGGAGAAAATGTTTATTTATGGAGAAATGTAGATGGCAGTTATGAATATGTACCAGCAACTGGTGGAGCCGGAGGAGCAGGAAGATATTATAGTGGTGGATATAATGGAGGATATGTTGGTCTTCCTGGAACAAATGGTACTGCACGTTCGACTGGAGGCGGAGGAGCCGGAGGAGCAATAAATAGAGCAACATCTGGTTCAGGTGCCACAGGTACATCGTATTCTGGAGGAGCCGGAGGCGGAGGAGCTTGGTATAATAGGACTGCAGGCTCTGGTGTAGCTAATGGAGGAGCCGGAGGAGCAGGAAATTGTGGTAATTTGTATACTACCGGTTGTGGTGGTGGAGCTGGTAATCCTGGCGGAGCTGGTTCTGGAAATCATTATGTAAAAGGTGCTGATGGGACAGGTGGATTATTAACAATATATTCTGGAATTTTTGAAAATAATGGAACAATATCATCGAACGGATCTAAAGGTGGAAATGGATATCGTGCCGGAGGCGGAGGTTCTGGAGGAGGAAGTATAAATATATTTTATACTATGTTATCTAGTAAAGGAACAATTACAGCAACCGCAGGTGATAGAGGTTATGGAACAAGAGCTAATAGTGAAAGAATAAATGGTGGAATTGGTGGAGCCGGTTCAATAACTACAACTGAACTTGTTTTAGAAGAAGAATTCTTACATCCTACATTATCTAGTTTAGAAGTAGAAGGTCAAACTATATATCCATCTTTTAATTCAAATGTATTCAACTATGGTGTAACATTAGATTCAGAAACATCAACAGTTAATATAAAAGCAAATGTAACTCATGACGAAAATACTATTACTTCAGGAATTGGAGAAGTTGATGTTCCAATTGGATCATCAACTCATAATATTTTAGTAACATCAAAAATAGGAATAGTTCAAATATATTCAATAAATTTCTATAGACCTCCAAGTTCTTATAAATACTTGAAAGATATAACTATAAATGGTAATTCTATAGAAAACTTCAATCCACAAACATTAACATATAATATAACTCTTCCATATAGTTATGATATTATAGACCTAGATGTAGTTAGAGGAAGAACTTCTCAAGAAGTATATGGCATAGGAGAACTTAATTTAAATAGCGGTTCAAATAAAATAATTTTAACAGTTATTAGTGAAGATGGTAATTATACAACAAATTATACTTTAAATATATTTAGAAATCATTCAAGTAAATTAAAATCAATTACAATAGATGATTATGAATTAGATCCTGTTTTTGATCCAGAAACAAATACTTATACAATAACAATAATGTCTACGCAATTAGCACTTAATGTGACTGCTACTCCTTATGATGAAGAAGCACAAGTAAAACTAAGTGGTTTTGGTTATATAAAATCAAGCCAAAAAGGTACAATAACAGTAACAGAACCAAACAGTGTAAATACAACATACACGGTAAATATAATCAAAGAAGGAATACCATTGATAGATGAATATACATATTCATACACTGGACAATATCAAACTTTTGTTGCTCCTGCCACAGGATTTTATAAAATAGAACTTTGGGGAGCTCAAGGTGGGAACTCTGTTGGAAATAATAGTAGAGCATGTTCATATGGTAGAGGTAATGCTTATGGTGGTGGATGTGGTGGTTTTGGAGCATACACATCAGGTGTTATTAAATTAAATAAAGGTGAAACATTATATGTTTATGTAGGACAAAGAGGACTAAATGGATGGGCATCTCATAATAGACCAGGAGGCTGGAATGGTGGAGGAAGTAGTACATACGATCATTCTGATAATGAGGCTTCAGGTTCTGGTGGA
>JAUNJJ010000200.1 GCA_030533325.1 Oscillospiraceae bacterium | reverse complement strand
ATCATGCAAAGCATACTGGATAAACACAAGTTCGAACAGCATAATACGTCAGCTGATAGAAAAATCAGATGAAAACACAAGGCAGAAGATAGAAAATCTGACAGAAGGCGGAAGTGTAAAAGCTTTAATAAATGAGAATTCAGTTTATTCAGATCTGGATGTGAATGATGATGATATATGGAGCTTTCTTCTTTTTACAGGATATCTTAAGCAGATTAGTTCAGAGTTTACGGAGGACGGAATTGTTTCAGAGATGGTAATACCAAATCTTGAAGTGCGTACAGTGTATAAGCGAACAATCAGGAAATGGTTCGAACAGTCTGTAAAAAGTGAGGGAACAGAAGCACTTCTGAAAGCAATGCTTGAAGAGAAACCGGAAGAAGTGGAAAATGAAATCAGCAAATGGCTGCAGAAGAGCATCAGCTATCATGATACACTTGAGAATTTTTATCACGGTTTTCTTGTCGGACTGCTTGAGGGATTCAAAGGCTATGAAGTAAAGTCCAACCGTGAAAACAGAGACGGAAGGACGGATATAACAGTTTGTGAGAGGTACAACAGAAAGGCTGCGATAGTAATTGAGATAAAACCGGCAGAAACATTTAAGCAACTGAAGACACAGTGCGAAAATGCAGTTAAACAGATTCGTGATAACAAATATGCAGAACAGTTTACAGACGACTGTTATCAGAAGGTGATCAGTTACGGAATATCATTTTATGGAAAGACCTGCAGGGTAAAGATGGGGGAGACACTTTTTCAGCCTGAATAAAAATTATATTGCCTTGCACATCCGATGACTGCGTCATCTCCGTGCAAATCGGCTAATAGTAAACGCAATTTATTTATTGCGTTTACTATAACTATGTGAGGTTCTGCCGCGAAATAAATAATGGTCTTGAGTGCATGATATAATCTTTCTAAGGTTATATCATCATTATTGGTAAGCTTTTTGAAAGGAAGAATGTATAGTGAAAGGATTATTTAGAAGAATATCAGCTGGTTTATCAGCACTCGCACTCACAGCATTGACTATCCCGTTCGCACCTTACAGCAATGTTGCGATTGCTGCAGATACTTTGATGACACGTGATGTATGGTGCGCTGATGAGGATGTTAATCGCTGGGAATCTGAACACTTCCAGTTTATCTGGGGAAAGAACGGAGCAGATTCAGCTAAGGTCACACAGGCTTTTCTGGAGGAAAATGCAAAACATATGGAAGCCTGCTGGGACATTTATATGAATGATCTTCATATGGAGCCGCCTACGCAGTCGGTCAATCTCGGACTTCGTGATGGCAACAGGTACAAGGTGAATTTTTATATTTCCGGCACGGGACTTTCGCCTTTTGCTGATGACTGGGCATACATGGGCTATGACAGTGAGGGTTATGCTTTTATGTTCTGCTGCGTGGGGGCCATGCAGAATTCTCCTAATCCCTCATGGGTACTCCCTCACGAGTTCGGTCATGTTGTTACAGCACATCAGCTTGGCTGGAATTCGAATAAATATGTTAATTCATGGTGGGAAGCTATCGCAAACTGGTATCGTGAGCAGTTTCTGTATTCTGACTACTATCAGCAGTGGGCCGGAGTAACAGGAGTGACAGATTATTTCGAGACCTACATGAAAAATCTGTGCTTTACTCCTATTCTCGGTCGCGACAACTATGCTTCATGGGCGTTTTTGCAGTATATCACAGAGAATCCTGATAATCTTCCCGGCTACGGCAGCAGTTTCGTAAAGGATCTCATGCAGCAGGGGCAGGCAGATGAATATCCGTATCTTGAAATTGAGAGAATATCAGGTGCAGATATGAAAGAAACACTTGGTCACTATGCCAAAAGACTTGCAACACTTGACCTTGCTCACAAGAGAGATTATCAGGCACGTCAGAATCAGCTTTTCGACAGAGGCGAATGGAACTGGGGCGAAATATATACTTTGCTTGAAAAGAGCGGAAAGACTGATAACTACTACATTGTTCCTACAGAGCGTGCTCCTCAGCAGTTCGGTGTGAACATAATTCCTTTGGAGGTTACGGATAATACTATCTCGGTAACTCTTGACGGACTTACAAATGTAAGAGGTGCCGACTGGCGTGCCTGCATCGCTGTTGAGCAGCGTGACGGAACGACACGATATTCCAGCCTTTTTAAGTCGGGCGAAACAGCTGTGATGTCATATGACATTGTAGCAGATTCGGCGGCATATCTTACTGTTACGGCAACTCCGGATTCTGATACGTGGCATCAGGTGGGTGTTCAGTATATGCTGAGTCAGGGCGAATTTGACGAGACTAATTATCCGTTCCTCAGCAAGACCCGCTATCCGTATGGCGTAACTATCGAGGGAGCGGGTATAAAGCAGTCCCTCAGCACTATCGATTCTTCTGCCGGCAGGATACACGCAAACGGCGGCGGATTCGTAGCATATACAGCAAATGTTGACGACTCTGTATACGTTGGCAGGGACGCAAAAGTTCTTGGATATGCTACAGTAACAGGAAACGCAAGGATAGATGGTCACGCAACTGTTACTGACAGCGCCAGTGTTTCCGGTAATGCTGTTATTACCGGACACGCTGTTGTTGCAGAAAGAGCACAGGTAAGGGATAATGCTATTGTTGCCGACTATGCAGGAGTTATGGGCGATTCGATAGTTTCAGATAATGCAAGAGTAATCGAAAGCGGACTTGTGTTCAATACCTATAATGTCAGTGGCAATGCGACTGTGAAAGGCGTTGCATACGGACTTTCAAACGGCTCTGCTTCGGAGCAGACTATGCCGGATGGCGATTATTACGATGACACTGGAAGAAGTCTGAAATATGGTTCAATATACGGCTGGGAGAGCTACGATGATTACGCACTGAATCGCCCTTACACTGACGGACAGTATGCGGGACTTGAATTTAATGAAGACAGTTCGGATATTGCCGCTGACACATTCACTTCGACTTATGGGGTATCCTGTGGAAGTCCCGTCTGGAACGAGTACAGGACCAGCGGGAATGGTGTGCTTACCTTTGACGGCGATGATTACCTTATCGGCGACAGTTCGTATGCAGCTCTGCATGATGCAGATTATCAGACCGCCGTACTGCTTAGAGACAATAATAAGAATACTGTTTTCCGCTTTGGTGATAGTGAAAAATATATGTCCCTTACTGCAGAAAACGGAACGTTGACCTTTGATATTAGTAACGGCAGCGAGGCTCAGTCAGTAAGAGCAGAAAATGCTTATGCAGCAGGAAGCTGGGTGACAGTCAGCGTTGTTCTGGAAAATGATTCAGCAAAGCTCGTGGTCAATGACGGCAGCGGTATGAAAACAACCTACGGCACAGTGACTATTGATCCTGTCGAAGTGATGAGTGACAATGCAACATATATTATCGCAGACGGAATGAACGGCTCTATGGACTATTTCAGAGTTAATTTCAAGGAAGTTTCAGAACCGGATTATTATTATACCGAGACTGAGACGGTTACGGAAAAGGTAAGAGGTGACGTTAACGCCGACGGGCATTTTAACATTTCCGATGTAGTGCTGCTCCAGAAATGGCTGCTTGATATTCCGGATACGAATCTTGCTGACTGGAAGGCTGGCGATCTTGGTGATGATAACAGGCTTGATGTATTAGATTTTTGTCTGATGAAACACGAGCTTCTGAATTGATTTCAGACAGTTTTTTACTTCTGCATTATTTACATAAGATCCTAAAAATTTCTATAAAGCTTTTTGTTATATGTAAATACGGTAAAGAGTTGTTCGAGATAGATGAGGATTTTATCCGATGCATAATTTCATATAATACTGAAGTTTTGTCACAAATAAATTTCATTTTTCCGGTTTCCGCAGATTTGCTGGAACCGGATTTTTATTGACTGAATCTTTTAATTATGGTAATATATAAGTAAGAGAAACCATGAGAAAGGAGAAACGAAATGACTGATAAAAAAGCAGTGCCGGTAGGCGTGGAAGATTTTAAGGTGCTTGTAGATAAGGATTATTTTTTTATAGACAAGACACTTCTGATAAAAGATTTGCTTGATGCAAAAAGCATGATAAGTCTGATAACCAGACCAAGACGATTCGGCAAGACGCTGAATATGAGTATGATTCAGCGCTTCTTTGAGAAAACAGAGGAAAGCAATGCGTATCTTTTTGAAGGACTTAAGATAA
>JAUNJJ010000063.1 GCA_030533325.1 Oscillospiraceae bacterium | reverse complement strand
TGCAGCTCTGTATCCTGCGTTATTTTCTGCAGTAACTCAGTAAAATATTTTTCCCAGCTGAAATATTCCGCACACTCTATATATTCGGACGGATTATCCAGAATATCATCAAGATTTCTGTAACTTACAATACCGGATTTCAGTATAATCCACTCAAAGGATTCAGGAAGATACAAACTAACTTTACTTGCCGGTTCCTGCATTTTAATATATATTTTTTCAATTTCGGGTCCAAATGCTGCCCCGTCAGCGATAACAAGGACTGAATGATTTTTACATTTCTGAAGTATATTTGTTATGTTGGATTTTCCATTTGCTGAAATACACTTTTTTGAATATTTCTTACAAATGTGTCCATACATCTGAAATCCTGACTTTGAATCTTCTGTTACAACAAGTTCTGCGCTGTTGTTCTGAAAAGATTC
Source organism: Oscillospiraceae bacterium (assembly GCA_030533325.1). Taxonomy (GTDB): domain Bacteria; phylum Bacillota; class Clostridia; order Oscillospirales; family Ruminococcaceae; genus HUN007. Next base: position 22,092 of record JAUNJJ010000063.1, on the reverse strand, counting down.
GGGCAGATTATCATAATAAGGATAAGTACGATTATATGTTTTCTTGAATCTGCTTGTGGTTTTTTTCATTTCAAGAATGGAACTCACGCTGTATGGTAACTGTGGAAGGCTTTCTCTCGTTATAAGGACATAATAATTATCAGTTGATTTTATTAAGTCGGCAAACTCCCTGGTTTCAACAAAACTGTTACCTTCATCGATAAAAACAATACTGTTATGAGTATTCTGAATATTTGATTCCCAGTATAAACTGTCAATAACTACACATGGTCTTTGACACTGAACTGAAACACCGCTCTGTGAACCGTATTTCTGATAACTTTCAAGCAAACTGACAAGTGTTGTTTTACCGGTTCCGCTGTTTCCGCTTATAACAGTAATGTTTCGTTCAATTTCAAGTGTATAATTTAATTTGTTGTTGGAAACAACTATCCTGTATTTTCCTTTCATAAAGACACCTCATAAAAATTCGCATGCAGCGTCAAGGTATTCAGAAAAATTCTCTGTATAAGTATCATTATTCATGATATGGGCTTTAAATTTTCTTTTACTGAATTTCATAATATGTCTTAAATTTATTGTAATATCGCAGCTGTCCGCAAGTTCAAGTATAAATTCTGAACAGTTATCTCCGCAAGTTGAAGCATTGAAAATCTTATCAGGACAGTTTTTTATCAAAATCAGGGTTTTTGTTCCTCCGGCAATTCTTTCAGGCGGAATAATGCCGAGCACAGGGCTGTCAATCGCCCTTGAATCTATCACTTCAGACTTATCAATTTTCTTTATAGCTCTTCTTGCAAAATCATCTTCAAACCATGATTCATCATAGGTGTTGTCGAAATAAACACTTGTATTAAAAATAGCCTCCGGCATAGAACCAAAGTAAATATTCAGCATAAACTTCTCACCTCTCTGTTTTAGTATATACCCCTTTTATCCAAAATACTCCTGCATAAGTGAATCAAATAACAACTGCGCCTTTTCCAGATGTTTCTGAACTACAATTTTTGATTTTTCATTGAGATGAATCAGAAGTTGCATTTTCAGTTTCTCCATTATAATAGAGGAAAAATATTTCATCTGTCTGCTCTTCTCCCGTTATTGTTACTATGACTTTATCAGTTTTCCATTCGACCTTCCAATTGTTTTCATCCATACCTTTCCCGTCATTTTGCAATTCAAAGTTTATACTGCATTTTTTTATTTTATTTTTTTTCAAGACAATTCTACCATCTTGAGAACCAAAAGGCCAATCAGAGTAACAAAGGTAAATAAACAACACTTCAAACAACCATTAGATTTTTGATTACTATCTTCCTGGATGTAGCTATGCGTATTATCCATATATAATATACTCCCCTCTAAATTTAATATTGAAAGATTGTAATCATTATACACACTCTCCTTATGAATATATATTTACTTAATAATTTTAACATATTTTCGCTGTTATTTCAATCGGATTTTTAACAATTCGAATTTCATTTGTTTAATTGTTGTTATCCGGAATCATAATATAAGTTCACAATAATTCCATAGAAAAAAGAAGATTCCCGTAAACCGAAAAATTTACCGGGAATCTGTTTAAACTGGGTTTTACCCCTGCATACTTGTTTCAATTTTCTTAGTGTCCCGTAACCAAACCCCTGTCGCAGTAATTTTTGCTCCCTTGAAAATGGTGAGGGATTGCAAAAACACCGGAGTCCCCGCTTACCGAAGACTCCGATATTTTTACAATATCACGTCACAACAAACTGACTGTTGTAAAGGTCAGCATAGAAACCTTTCTTTTCAAGCAGTTCACTGTGATTTCCCTGTTCGATTATATCGCCGTCCTTCATTACAAGGATAACGTCGGCGTTCTTTATGGTTGAAAGTCTGTGGGCAATTACAAAGGACGTTTTACCTTCAGTAAGATTATCCATAGCCTTCTGGATAACAAGTTCTGTTCTTGTATCAACTGATGAAGTTGCCTCATCAAGTATCAGAAGCGGTGCTTCCTTAATCATTGCTCTTGCTATGGTCAGCTGCTGTTTCTGGCCTTCGGAAAGGTTGAGCGAATCGGAAAGCATGGTATCATAGCCATTCGGAAGTGTAGCTATAAAGTGACTGAGTCCGACTGCACGGCAGGCTTCATCAAGCTCCCTGTCGGTTACATTCTTTCTGTTGTAAACAAGATTGTCTCTTATTGTTCCTTCAAACAGCCATGTATCCTGAAGAATCATATCAAAAAGGTCATGTACATCCTCGCGCTTCATATCATTTACAGATACTCCGTCAATAAGGATATCTCCTTCATCAACATCATAGAATCTCATAAGAAGATTCACCATTGTCGTCTTTCCTGCACCTGTCGGTCCGACTATGGCAACCTTCTGGCCGGCTTTAAGCTTTGCAGAGAAATTATGAATAATGGTTTTATCCGACGTGTAACCGAATCTGACGTTTCTGAATTCAACATCTCCTCTCACATCTTTGAGCTTAGCTGTTTTAGAAGATTCATCAATCATCTCCTCAGCTTCTATCAGTTCAAATACTCTCCTTGAAGCTGCTGAGGCCTGCTGAATCTGAGTCATTGACTGTGCAAATGTGGAAAGCGGCTGAGAGAACAGTTTTGCATAGATTACAAATGCCATAATTGTACCGAGTGTAACTGCATCACTGCCGTTTACGATAAAGGCAACACCTGCGATAAATATCAGAGCATATGCAAGGTTTCCGACAAATCCCATTATCGGATGCATCATTCCTGAAAGGAACTGTGACTTCCAGTTGCTGCTGTAAAGACTTTCATTTATCTTTTCAAATTTTTCCGTTTCCTTCTTCTTTGAGCCAAAGGCATAGACTATATTGTGATTTGTATAGATCTCCTCGATATGACCATTCATCCGACCAAGATCAGCCTGCTTGCGGTTAAAGTGCTTCTGGGATTTTTTCATAATGATACCCATAAATACAAAACCAAGAACTGAGGAGGCGATTGTAACCAGTGCAAGAATAACATTTGAACTGAACATCTTAATCATTACTCCGGCAAACAGAGCAGCGGAGCTTACAAGATTTGCAGTACTCGTTGAAAGCGTCTGACTTATTGTATCAACGTCATTTGTTACTCTTGAAAGGATATCACCTCTGGTGGTCGTATCAAAGTAACGGAGCGGAAGTCTGTTTATTTTTTCATCAATATCATTACGGAGTCTTCTGGATGCATACTGAGTTACTGTTGCAGTAATAAACTGCTGTCCGTAATGAAGAACCGCACCTCCTGCGTAGATAAACACAAGAGTAAAGCATATCTTTCTGACTGCACTGATATCTACTTCTGTCATAATACCACTGGTTATTTCATTCATAAGGTCACTTATTTTTTCGGGACCTATGATAGTGGTATATGAACTGAAAACAGCAAAAACAAGTGCGACTATTATTGCAGGAAGATATCTTCTGCAGTATATTACCATTTTCTTAAGAACACCGAAGTCGGCTTTTTCAGGATGCATATTTGCACGCATCATTTTATTCATCGGAGGCATATCAGTTCATCTCCTTTCCTTCAAGCTCTTCCTCAGAAAGCTGTGAGAGGGCTATTTCCCTGTATACAGGACAGTTTCTCAGAAGTTCCTCATGAGTTCCGAGTCCGGCAGCTTTTCCGTCGCTGAGAACGAGAATACGGTCTGCATTTTTTATTGTTCCTATACGCTGGGCAACTATGATTACAGTGGTATCTGAAAGATTTTCCCTGAGTGCCTTACGTACAAGCATATCAGTTTTATAGTCAAGTGCCGAGAAAGTGTCATCAAAAATCATTATCTCTGCATTTTTAAATACAGCTCTGGCAATTGAAAGACGCTGTTTCTGACCGCCGGAGAAGTTTGTGCCGCCCTGAGCAACAGGGGCGTGTATCCAGCCCTCAACTGTATTTACAAAATCAGAACCGGAGATACTGACTGCACGGCTTATTCTCTCGTCATCATCTGAAATCTCTTCCTTGCATCCGTATGTAATATTATCCTTAATATCGCCCATGAACAGAGTAGCCTTCTGCGGAGCAACGGAAACCAGAGATTCAAGCTGTTCCTCACTGTAGTCCTTAACATTAACCCCGTCTATAAGTATTTCACCGGAGCTTACGTCATAAAATCTCGGAATGAGATTTACAAGAGTTGATTTACCTGTACCGGTTGCACCGATAATGGCAAATGTTTCTCCTTTATTTATTTTAAAGCTGATATCGCTGAGGCATTTTTCCGAAGTATCCTGATATGAAAAACTTACGTTTCTGAATTCAATTGTACCCTCGCCTTTTTTCTCAGCCATATTTTCCGGAAAAACAACTGAAGGCTCTGTGTCGGTTACCTCGCAGATTCGCTTTGCTGAAACCATGGTTCTCGGAACCATGATGAAAATTACTACGAGCATCATAAACGCACCCACTACCTGAAGTGCATACTGGGTAAATGCAGTCATATTTCCGATGACTTCGGCACGTTCCGGAACTGCAGCTCCGTTTATAAGATAAGCTCCAATCCAGTAAATCGCAAGGGTAAGTCCGTTCATTGCCACTGTCATAACAGGCATCATAATTCCCATTATTCTGCTTGTAAACAGATGGTTATGTGTTATAGCCTTATTTACAACGTCGAACTTATCCTCCTGATAGTCTTCGGCATTGAATGCTCTTACTACACGTACACCGGATATATTTTCCCTTGTTACGTTATTAAGACTGTCTGTAAGTTTCTGAATCTCCTTGAATTTCGGAAAGGCAAGAAATACAAGTGAGACTACAATTGTTACCAGCATTATTACACATACAAGTACTGCCGTCGTCCACTCAACACTTGATGAGGAAATTCTGCAAATAGCCCAGACCGCGGTAACCGGCGCTTTTATCGCAACCTGAAGTCCCATCGCTATCAGCATCTGCATCTGAACTACGTCATTTGTTGTTCTTGTAATAAGACTCGGTGTGGAAAATTTGTTTATCTCGCTGCTGGAAAATGACATTATTCTGTTAAACAGAACCTCTCTGATAGTCTTTGCAAAATTTGCCGCTACTCTGGATGCGAAAAATCCGCAGCCAATTGCCGCCGCCAGACTTCCTGCTGCACACAGCAGCATCATCGCACCGTTTCTTCCCACATCACCCATATCAATACTTCCTGAAGAAACTGACTGCGTAAGTTTCTGGGTATAGTCAGGCATTTTCAGATCAAGCCATACCTGTGCAAATACAAGAATCACACATACTAAAACATAAGCCCAGTCACGTTTTTTCAGATTTTTGAAAATCTTTATCATTCTGTTCTGCTCCTTTCATTTTACTAACCCAGTTAGCATTATCTGTATATAAACTGCGACAAATGAACTGTCACAGGATTTTTTTATTTAATTCATCGATATTTACATTTTCCGCCTCTGCCTCGAAAGCATCTCTCAGCTCCTCGGAAAGTTCAATAAACTGTTCAAACCTTTCCTTCCCCATGCGCTCGATTACTGCTGAAAAAAAGCCGAGAAAATATTCCTTGTGTTTTTCGACTTTCCTGATACATTCTTCCGAAAGTGAAATCATTGTTTTTCTTGCATCGTCCGGATCTGTACTTCTGACGATAAGTCCCTTTTCGTTCATTTTTCTGAGGAGTACAGCAACTCTTGCCGTGCTGACATTCATAAACTGACTTATCTCCCCTGCGGAAACCGGTCTGCCCACGCTGCTGAGATAGCGTACAACACAGCCTATACCAGCATTTGTATCGTCAAATCTGTGAAAAAGCTTCTTTGGACGGCTCTGTGCCATTCTTTTCAGAAGCACAGCTGTTTCTTCTTTTGAAATCATTTTGTACCTCCATATATTTTGCTAACGTAGTTAGATTATATCACCTTACAGAATACAAGTCAATGAAAAGTGTGTGAAAATTGCTAACGGGGTTAACAAATGTTTTTTAAAAAATCTGAAAATTTTATTGACATTTATCTGATTCGATAGTATAATATACCTAACACATTTTGCACTGCATACAAATCTACAGTACAAACTGAGCAGGCGATGGACAGTGTCCATGTAGCCGGGCCCTTCGGGCAGCGGATGTTGATAATGATTCAGAACATCTGTGGGACAGTAGTTTACTAATGTTCCACAGGTGTATTTTTATACCTGAACGGAATGATAAACCGCAAAAGCAAAATGAACTATCTTACCGGAGGTATTATTATGAACAAACAGAACGAAACAATTAAGAAAACCGAAATCACCACATCTGACAAGGCCACTGCAATGAAGGTCAGTATTGTCAGCATAGCGGTAAACATCTTCCTTTCCGTTTTCAAGCTGATTGCCGGTATTATTGCCGGTTCGGGAGCTATGATTTCCGACGCCGTTCACTCTGCTTCAGACGTATTCAGCACATTTGTAGTTATGATAGGCGTTTCCCTTTCAAGCAAACAATCGGATAAGGATCACCCTTACGGACATGAACGAATGGAATGTGTCGCATCGATTCTTCTTTCCGTTGTGCTTGCAATAACCGGTCTCGGAATCGGAATGACCGGAATCAACAAGATTACAGGTCGGGACAATTCAGAGCTCGTAATCCCGGGCGTGCTTGCACTGGTTGCGGCTGTTGTATCCATAATTGTCAAGGAAGGCATGTACTGGTACACCAGAGCGGCTGCAAAGAAAATCAACTCAGGTGCACTTATGGCTGACGCCTGGCATCACCGCTCGGATGCACTTTCATCAATCGGTTCATTTATCGGTATTTTCGGCGCACGTCTTGGTTTCCCGATACTCGATCCAATTGCCAGTGTTGTTATCTGCATTTTCATTGAAAAGGCATCTATTGATATTTTCAGAGACGCTGTAGACAAGATGGTTGACAAATCCTGCCCTGATGAAACACTTGATGAGATGAAAAATGTAATTACCTCAGTTGAAGGTGTAAAGGGAATCGATGAACTGAAAACCCGTTTATTCGGTTCAAAAATTTATGTTGAAGTCGAAATACTCATGAACGCTTCCTGCACACTCGTTGAATCACACGATACTGCCGAAGAAGTTCACGATGCCATAGAGAAGCATTTTCCGGAAGTCAAGCACTGCACAGTGCATGTTAATCCGGATATGAGCGAATAAAATTAATCCCCTGTTTCAATTCAGGAACAGGGGGATTTTTTTGACCTGATTTACCTTAGTCCCGTGCAATAAAAAATACCTCTCCCACACAACCGGAAAAATTTTCAGAAAAGCGTTACTTTTTTACTCCGGAATGCGACATAATAATCAGAAAGGAGTTGAAGCAATGGAGGATTCAGAGATCATAAAATTGTTCTGTGAACGTTCCGAAACGGCATTAACAGAATCCATTAATAAATATGGTGCGCTGTGCAGAAAAGTATCGGGAAACATTCTCAATGATTATCATGACGTGGAGGAGTGTGTAAATGACACCATGATGACTGCATGGAATGAGATTCCGCCTAAGGAACCGGCATTTCTGGGTGCATTTCTTGCAAAGATCTCAAGAAATATTTCTGTAAGCATGGTTCGTAAAAAGACAGCTTCAAAAAGAAGCAGTGAAGCAAGGTTATGCATTGATGAACTGGAGGAATGTCTTCCCGATTCAGCAAACAGTAACATTCAGGAACTGCTTGAGATTCGTGATCTTCTTGACAGATTTCTGGAATCACTTAATACTAAATCACGGGTTATATTCATGCGCCGCTACTGGTTTACATATTCCGATGAACAGATTGCAGCTGAACTGTCAGTGAGCATTGGAACTGTAAAAATGTCGCTTAACAGAACAAGAAAAAAACTGAAAAAGTATTTTGAAAGTGAGGTAATGAGGTATGAAAAAAGGTGAACAGCTTTATGAAAAGCTTGGAGAGGTTAATGAAAAATATGTAGACGAGGCCGAGAATTATGCCGGAAAATCAGCGGAAACTGTAACCGGAAAAAACAAATCTGCTGAGCGAAAGTCAGAAATGGAAAGAGTTGAAGGAGTGGTAAGATTACCTGAAAGACGGAGAAGATTTTTACCTGCAGCGATAGCCGCCTGCTTTGCAGTCACTGCAATCTCCTTACCTGTTATATTTTACAGAAATTCAGCAAATGTTCCGTCTTCAGATATTCCTGAGGTAACAGATACTGATACTGTGTCTGAGGAAAATAACCAGAATACTGACAGCAATACACCCGAAGAAAATAATCAGTTTTTGCCCTCAAGTATTTATGAAATGAATAAACAGACAAATGAATACGAACTTGTGTACAGAAGCGAGCCCCTGGATTATGAAGTCTGTGATAACACAGATGATGAATTTGAAAATCCGGATATTTACTCATGGTCAGTTGAAACGGCGCTGAGTGAAATCAGTGATTATTTTATGGAACAGAATAATCTTGAAACAAGAAATGACGGCTTTGAAATTTTCAGAAAGGGCGGATATGAACTCTATCTGACAACTGACCGTGATATTCAGGAACACCTTGACAGTAAATATGCAGACTGGTACTTTTTCCCTGAGGCTCTGAATGAATACGGAGATCCTGTCCAGTCGACATTCGTTGTAATGGATTATACCGGTCATATTCTAGGAGTGGAGGGCAGACTCGGAGTAAAGGAAATAAACTTTGGATATAACTATGCATATAACGGCGGACGGCAGCCGGGTTCAGCAATAACACCTGTTACTGCTTACGGATATGCAATTGAAAACAACCTGCTCACTTATTCTTCATATTGTGACGATAAGTTTCTTCCTTCCGGAACATATGCAGGCCTTGAGGAATGGCCTCTTAACTTTGACGGTACTCCTTCAGGAGGTCGCTACCCACTCTGGGTTTTTTTCAGAAACAGTATTTGTACACTTCCTGCACAGATTGTTTACAATAACGGCAGCAATATTATCCAGGACGTATTCGACTTTACCACACAGAAACTCCACCTTGAACTTGACAGTGAAAAAGACGCTGACTATGGTGCACTCTGCACCGGTTCCACATATACAGGTCCGGGCATTATCAACCTTGCAAATGCCTATATGCCATACGGCAACGGCGGAAAATACTACAGGGCAAGTATAATAAGCAAGTGTGTTGATTCGTCAGGCGAAGTGATAATCGACAATGAAAACCGTGAAGCTGAACAGGCTGTAAGTGAAGAAACAGCCTTTATTATGAATAAGCTTCTTACGAATGTTATTACATCAGGTACCGGACGATTTGCGCAGCTTGAGAATACAGTTTGTGCCGGCAAAACCGGTGCTGATGATGAATGGCAGGATCTCACTTTCGTTGGAATGACTCCTGACTATCTTTCGGCATTATGGGTTGGATATGACTCCGGAGAAAATCGCTGGGCTATTGAAGGCTTAAATTCGGCAAGAATATGGAAAAATGTATTCGGTGACTATGCAGATGAACATGTAACTGTAAACAGCTTCCCTGAATGTGATACAGTTTCATGTGAAAAATACTGTGCCGTTACAGGTAAAAGAGCGTCAGAAGGATGTCCTGAACCGGACGATTCCAATATCCCCAATATACTGGGTTATTTTAAACCTGATGATCCGTACTGTGACGGACAGCACTGAAATATTTTTCTGGAAGTCAAGCACTGCACGGTGCATGTTAATCCGGATATGATAGAATAAAATTAATCCCCTGTTTCGCTCAGGAACAGGGGATTTTTTTGACTTGAAAGCATTACGCCTTCGAATACAATGTCACTAAGGGACACTCCTGTGATCCTGTGATTACACCATTGCAATGTAATAAACTGTGTGATATAATTATCTATTATATCAATACCGCACAAAGACCATAATTGATTTATTTTTATTACCTTGCACATCCGATGATTACGTCATCTCCGTGCAAATCGGCTAATCAAAAATGAAACGGATCCGGAAGCTATACGTAATCTGACATATATTTCGGAGTTTGTTGACGAACTTGATTTTGTAAGTGCGGAAACACTTTTCAATCAGTTTTTGGAAAGGAGAAAGGCAAATGTCCGATGAAGAGGACGAGCTGAAAGGTTTTCAACTCGGCGCAGCGGATTATATCAAGAAGCCCTTTTCACAGAAAATACTGCTTGCATCAATGCGTGAAAAGTGCGGCTGCGAAACACTCGGTGACTTAAAAAAATTCTTTTCGGAAGTTATGAGCAAAAAAATAATGCAGATTCCGGAATGCCGCTGTAACGGCATCCATGAATCTGCAGAACATATAGCCGGCAAGCAGGATAATCCTGCTTATAGCCGGATTTTTTGAATGTCAGCATATATTTTGATTTACTGAACTATAACACAAAACCCCGTTTCACTGTTTGGTAATAAACAAAGATACCAGGCGGAACGCTGGAAGCTCTTTTAACTGCTTTTAAATGATGTGACCGCTACGGCATTAACAGAATTTATTTTACAAATTCCATACCTTCACCACAGTTCTCTTCTGCATCATACCATGTAATAACGCCATCCGACAGGAAAAAGCTGCCACTTCCATCAGTGTACATTACTGTAGTCTCCGGTTCAGAATTTCCATCCTTGTATTCATAATATGTCCTGACTGCATTATTGTTGCACACCATTTCCTTACTCATTGTATCAAAATACAAAATATATACCCATTCAGTATGTGCAAAAGCACTGTCCGCCCATGAAATTTTCGCCTGATAAGCACCGTCTTCGTTAACGGAAATATTAAGTGTTGCCCGACCACAGCCCCATGTTCCCAGATAATTGTCAGCTGCCTGCTCATTCTCAGGAGTGTTGGAATATTTATAGTAGTTTGAGGTAGCATATGGTGAATCAGCAGGAATTGAACTGATAGGAGACAGATCCATTGGAGTAAGTTCCTTGCCGCCGTCCATAGTGTAATAGATATCATTTATGTCAAAATTCATTTGAAGTGTCTGCCAGAGACTGTCCATCATGAACCAGCTCAGTGAATCATGGTCATAGAAAAAGAATTCCTGCTTCTGCTCACGGTCGTCAAGTCCTGAAATCAATGTCGATTTTGAATTCCAGTCAACGTATAAGTCTGTACCGTGCCAGGCCGCTGTGATTACAAAGTCCAGACCTGTCAGTCCACTCAGAGCGGCAGCATAGTCCTCCGGACTCTCACCCCCACCGTTGTAATCGTACGTATATTTTTTGACATCATCGCTACCAAAATCAGCGTAGAGTGAAAGAGAACATGAACTCTCAGCCACGTTCTGCGAAGATTTCGACGACTTTGATTCAACTGAAGAGGATTCGGCTGAAGACGTTCCACCTGAAGATTTTACAGCTGAAGACGTTCCAGCTGAAGTTGTCTCACTTGAAGCAGCTTCACTGGTAGTAATTTTGTCCGAAGGCGTTTTGTCTAAAGACGTTTTGCCTGAAGTCATTTCGCTCTCGGTTCCGCAAGATGAAAGCAGACACATACTCATAGACAACGCTAAAATAACGCTTAATTTTTTCATAATTTTTTCCCCTTTTGTCGTTGATATAAGAAATATATATGATATATACCTGTTTAATTATAAATCATTACGACTTCGAATACAATGTCCCTCAGGGACACTCATGCAGCTGCACTTTATCTTAAAGCAGCAAACCCAGTTTATATCATCCACACCGGCACAATGAAATTATCAGAGTCTATTGCCGAGAGTTCAGGTCGCATACATATCAAAGCACCCTTTCCTCTTGGTACTGAACCTTTGTCAAGTACAGCAAATGCATTTGTCAGACCTGCAGGAGGATTAACGGAGCGTTTTATCTCCAGCGGATGAAGTTCACCGTCACTCTCAGTAACCATGTCTATTTCTCTGGAATCTTTGTCACGGTAATACCAGATCAGACAATCCTTTGCGATATTATGATAACTTTTACGTATCTCTGATACAACATAATTTTCAAGTATGGCTCCGTTTAATGCACCGTTAGCAAGTATTTCAGGAGCACTGTATCTTGTAAGATATGCCACCAGTCCCGTATCAAAGAAATACAGCTTAGGTGCTTTTATTGTTCGTTTAAGAAGGTTATTTGAATACGGACGAAGATAAAAAATAATATCTGAGCGTTCCAGAACAGAAAGCCACCTTTTTGCAGTTTCATCTGACACACCGACATCAAGGGCAATATCGTGGACATTAAGCACCTGACCTATACGACAGGCTGCTGCCCGGATAAAATCAGAAAAAACTATCTTGTCTACCTTATCAAGAAGTTCACTTACATCACATTCTATATATTTCATTTCGATCTCCGGCTAAAATTCGATTTAATCTTATTATAGCCGGATTTTTTTGAATGTCAATATATATTTATGTATTCCCCTGCAAAGAAATTTATGATATACTTTACAGGGAATTTTTTTATTTCAGTGTCCACTATTATGAAAATATTTCGTACATATAAGTGAAGGCCTTTAAAATACATACGGAGGGATACAATGAATGATGAGGAAATAAAAATTCTTATACGGACTTCCAGGGAAAAAGGATACTGCGAGCTTGTAAAAAAATACAAGAACTACGTTAATGTAATAGTTTCATCAGTCCTGAAAGAATATGGAACCGAAGAAGACACTGAAGAGTGTATATGTGATGTTTTTGTAAAACTGGTTATGGACAGTTCATGGGCCCGCGACAGCAGAACAGCTTTAAAAGCATTTATCGGAGTAACCGCAAGAAATACAGCTATAGATACATACCGAAAACTTTCCGGACGTTCAAGATATATAACCGATGATGAACTGGACGAAAATATTTCTTCAGGAAATACACCTGAAACATATTTCATCGTAAAATTCGACAGCGGACTTAATCCATCATTCGTCATTCCGAACTCTGAACTGAAAAAAGTTTACGGTGAACACGGAACACTTGATTTATCGAACATCTCGAACGGGAGAACAGGGCTATACGGATATAAAAATCACATTGGAATAATAGATGAATCCAAACCTGAAATAAGTGAAATATATGATATACCTGAGTGTAACTATCAGCTTTATATTGACAGTAATGACACATGCGACATGGTGCTTTATTCGGATTCTGAAATGCAGTTCTGGAATACAGGTGAAGCAGGATATTCCCTTTACTCACCGGAAGGGAAAAAACTATATGATTTTCAGTTACCCGAAGAATTTCAGGGAGAAATCCTCAGAATTAAATCCACGGATTCAGGTGAAAAAATTTTTCTCACTGAAAACGAGACAGGCAGGATCTGGTGCTACGAACCTGAAAAAAATACTTTAAGCGAAATGTCCACATTAAATGAAATGATTACAAATCCGGAAGAAAATCAGTTTTTCAACGTAAAGGCAAACGGCGGAAAGTATGATTTCTGCATTTCTGAAAACGCTGATGATTATCAACGCTTCTACGGATACAATGCAGATACCGGCGAAATCACCTTCCTGTTCGAAAATACTGAAGGACTGGATATTACTGATTTTACTGTAGCTGAAGATGATACAATATACTGTTTATCAGAACAGACAGATACGATTTATTCGATATCCACGCCGTAATGGAATTTGTAAAATTATTTTGAATGCTCAGAGATATAAAAAAACAATGGCAAACAGCGCATTTACGTTGTTTGCCGTGCTTTTTATGATATTGAAAAAGTTATATCAGTTTCCCTGTAAAGCAGCAATCTGTGCTTTCACTGGTTCCATACGCTTTATAAATTGCCTGATTTCAAACTGTTCTTCGCATTCAATTTCATAATATATTTCCTGTGTTTCATCAGACAGTTTGTCGATTTCGGGTAATTTCCATAAAATATTTAACAGAGTTATCTTTTTGACAGGTCTTTTTTCTTCAGACACGCAGGCGGTATAGCAACCTACTTAAAGTTTATATTATTACATCCAGTATTCTGTCACCATCATTGAATTCTTTCCATTCAGCTGTTTGGATCTTATTTTTGCCAAATGAGAATGATAACAAATATCCTTTTTTCTGACTGCGGTTTTTCATATATCCGAGCAGCTGATTATAGGCGTCATTATGTTTGCATTCCCCATGCCAGATTTTTAATTCAATGATATGTTCTTCGCCTCCATATGCAATTACTATGTCCATACGTGTATTGCTGCGGGTTGCCGACTCAACAAAATATGAGCCGGTACCATTGATAATTGGTTTCAGAAAGCATAAAAACAGCAGTCTGCCCTGCCTTTCAAGGAAATTTCCGTCTTCAGAACGGTATTCACATTTCATCAGCTCCTGAAATTTTATCAGGACCTTCTCCACATTGAGCGTGCCGTTTGCGTTTATAAACTGATTACGTTCACAGCTCAATTCCGATCTGCTATTCTGGCTGATAAATATATTATAGAGCAGTGTTTCAAAAATTCTGTTTGATATTTTAACTATACCCTGATTATTGCACAGTATTCCAAATGTGGTTCCCAGCTGTATTTCTTTGTTGTATGGTGTAAACGGTATTTCATCACCGCTTAATATTATTCTCTCTACAAGATCTGAGAAATCCCTGTTATTCATTATGTTCTTGAAGATATCATCAAAAAGTGTATTTTCTTCGTTTAATATAGTTTTAACAGCCTGAATTACACCTTCGCTGTTCCATTCATATTCATTATCCTGTATTATCTGACATAATCTGCTTACGAGATACGGATAACCACTGGTGTTCTCAAAAATCACATCTGATACTGCATTAATATCCATACCGGTCTGACAATCACTTTCATATTCTGTAAGCATTGTTGCTATATCTTTTGAACTAAAACTCATGTCAATGTTAAAATCTGAAGCTATATTCCATGGACTGTTGTATTTTATCTCTGCCTCCGGCCTTAATTTCAGCTTCAGGTTTTTAATATTGTAAACTCCTGCAAGAATTACACTCTTAAATGTATAATCACGTCCCCTCAGGCTGTTAAGATATTTACTGCGGAGCATGCCAAGAAAATTCAGAAATATCTGATTATCGCTGTTTTTATCAACTTCATCAATTATCAGAACTACCGGTTTATCAATTGTTCTGCAGATTTCTGATATCCGGGTGCTAAGAAGTGTAAACGAATTTACAGGAACATCATCTGATATGGAAAGACTGCTGCAAATATCTTTATATATTCCATTGCAAAAACTTTTTTCGTCAGCAAAATAACTGTCTCCGACACCCTCAAAGCTCAGATCTATAATATTGTAAACATCATTTATTGCATTGTACACTGCGTTCAGTATAGTTGTTTTTCCGTATTGTCTCGGACGATTTATCGTAAAATATTTATCTTTATCTATCAGTTGCTTTATCTTAAGAACTCTGCCTGTTATATCAACCATATAATGTCTTGACGGAACGCATAAGCCAGTCGTATTAAATTCTTTCATTACTCACCATCCTTAGTCATCAAATTTCCATTTTAAGAACTGTTCTGTGGCATTTCGCTTCATGCAATCACTCTCCTGTAAGCAGTATTATACCATTTTTCACACGGTGTTTCAATAGTATTACACATTTTTGCGGGCTTTTGAACGCAGGATTCAATTACAATTCGATTATTGAAAAAATTTCATAAAAATGCTATAATTAATTTCTGAAGAAATTAAAACAGAAAGCTGGAAAAAACATGAACGGAAAATCTATGACAGAGGGAGCACCCTGGAAACATATTATAAAATTTGCTCTCCCTGTCCTTTTAGGCTCACTGCTGCAGCAGCTGTATAACACAGTTGACAGCATAATAGTCGGAAACTTTTCGAGCGAGGACGCCTTGTCAGCCGTCGGAACGACCGGTACTCTGACTTTTTTCTTTCTTGCTATTGCCACCGGTTTTTCGGCCGGAAACGGTGTTGTTATAGCAAGACATTACGGTGCCGGTGATGAAAAACTCGTAAGGAAAAATGCTTCAGCCGGTATTTTCTTTCTTATGGTACTCGGTTTAATATCAACCGTACTCGGAATTGCACTGTCGTTCCCTGTTTTCAAATATCTTATAGCTGTAGACAATGACATACTGGGATTAACAGTAAAATATTTTATGATATATTCAGTCGGACTCGTTTTTCAGTACGGCTACAATATTATCGCCTCAATACTCAGAGCAGTGGGTGACAGTTCAGCTACGCTCTATTTCCTGCTGATTTCATCAGTTGTAAATATTGTACTTGATCTGCTTTTCGTTGCAGTATTCGGATGGGGTGTTGTAGGTGCAGCGCTTGCAACCGATATCGCACAGCTTGGTTCACTGGCAGCAGCATACATTTATATGTATAAAAAATATCCTGTATTCAGATTTAAGCTCTCTGAATATAAATGGGACAGCACGGCTGTAAAAAACACAGTTCAGATAGGAATGCCTATTTCAATACAGCTGATTATTGTTTCCGTAGGACTTTCCTGCATACAGAGAGTAGTAAATGAATTCGGAAAGGTTATGACCGCTTCATTTACCGTAGGACAGCGAATCGAACAGTATATCAACCTTCCATGTATGTCCCTTCAGACTACCCTCGCAACTTACACAGGACAGAACATAGGTGCAGACAAACCTGACAGAGTAAAAAAAGGCGCAAAGCAGGCTCTGGTGGTATCGCTGGTTTCCACAATCATCATCTCCTCACTTATCTGGATTTTCGCTGACAATATCGCCCATCTGTTCGGACTCAGTGAGGAAGCTCTCGTTTACTGCGTACCGCATATCAGAACTGTTGCTCTGATAAACATAGTTCTCTCAAGTTACATCCCGCTCTTCGGCGTATATCAGGGCATGGGTCACAGCGGATTCCCGGCAGTAGTTGCAACATGTGCACTTACAATACGCGTTTCACTGACATTTATTCTGAGACACAGTTCATTTTTAGGATACTCGATTATCTGGTGGAACGGTCTCTTCGGATTCGGAATAGGATTTTTGATTACCTGGTCGTATTTTCTAAGTGGCAGGTGGATGAAAAGAAAGAATTAGCACAAACTTATATGATGAAGCTGGATAGTAACAAATATTCAGCTTTTTTATTTTATCCAAAAAAACTTATAGACATTTTCAACAAAACATGTTATAATATATTATACCAATTCATTTAAACAGCTATAAATTTGAAGATATTTTACCCAATCAAATTTAAGGAGAACAGCTATGCCATACAACAATAATGATACAAAAAAATCCCTGAGAAAAAAGATACTGTTTTCCTCCATTACAGTTCTGCTTCTTCTTGCCGTTGTAATGGGTACTGTAAGTGTATGCATGGTTGACAGGCTGTCAGATGCAAATTCGAAAAAGATAATGACACAACTTTGCGAAAATGAATCATATAAATTCAACAACAAACTGAATCTCGTTAAGCATTCTGTGGATATTATAAACGAATACGCAAATGAGCTGCAGCATATAAACGGTATAACAGATGTTTATTCAGATGAGTATGAGCAACATATCAGGGATTTTGCCATTGCAGTTGCCAATCAGACAAACGGCGCACTGGCCGTATATTTCCGGTATTCCCCTGATGTCGCTGGCAGCGGTACAGAAGGTTTTTTCTGGACAAGACAAAAGGATTCTGATGAATTTACGGAAACAAAAGTCACAGACGTTCTTGCCTATAACTCCAGTGACAAAGAGCATGTCGGCTGGTTCTATATTCCAAAGGAAAACGGAAAACCTTCGTGGCTGACACCGTATTATAATGAAAATATTGATGTGCTTATAATCTCATATGTTGTTCCTATGTACAGTGACAACGGCGAGTTCATTGGAGTAATAGGAATGGATATTGACTTTGCTGCTATCGTCACAGAAACTAAGAATATGGATATTTACACCTCAGGTTCCGTGGCATTTGTGGACCTGAAGGAAAGACTCAGTTATTTTACAGATGACAGCGGTTCTATTGAAAGTTCAAAGCTTTCAAGCACTCTGTATAACCATATAACGACAATCAATAAACTCAATGAGCTGCTGGAGATCAGCAATAATGACGGCGGCACCTCGGTAATATGCTGCGAAAAGCTCAGTAATGGTATGATGCTGTATGTTAATGTTCCAAAGAGTGAAATTGAAAGTAACCGAAATTTTCTGATGATACTTTGTGTTGTAATAACAATACTGATATTTGCCGTTTCAATTGTATTTATCAGGAAGCGAACAACGCAGATAGTTTATCCGCTGGAGAAATTAACAGAGATCACAAAGCAGTATGCCAATGGCGACTGGTCCGGGCAATACATATCTGATACGGACGACGAGATAGAGAATTTATCGGAGTGTATTTCTCAGATGGCAAAGAACACACAGGTTTACATAGAAAAACTCAACACCCTTGCACGCACCGATGCCATGACAGGAATAGGAAATAAGACAAGCTATCTTGAGCTGACAGAAAATATCCAAAAAAACAAACACGGAAAGTTTGATAAATACGCTGTTGTGGTAATGGACCTGAATCTTCTTAAAAAAACAAATGATACCTACGGTCACGAATGCGGAGATATTCTGTTAAAGGAAGCTTCAGGGTACATATGCAGAGTCTTTGCAAACAGTCCTGTTTTCAGAACGGGCGGCGATGAATTTGTTGTCGTTCTTTATTCGGACGATTATCTCAGAAGGGAAGAACTGCTTCTGAAGTTTGAGTGCGGAATGAACTATCCCGTAGAAGGTATACCAGGAACGGTTTTGTCAATTGCTTTCGGAATGGCAGAATATTCAACCGAAAATCCGGATTATGAAAGCGTATTTGAACTCGCTGACGAAAGAATGTACAGAAAAAAAACAGAGATGAAAATGCTTCGGCAGAACTAAAGGTGATAATATGAAAAGAATAAGAGTTACATTTATGCTGGTCGTCATCACAGTGGTTTTGTGTATGAGCTGTTCAGTCGTTCTTACATATAACAAAACCAAAACTCTTATGCGTGACGCATATGAAAATGAACTGCGTGTTGAATCGGGAATGATATCAGGGGCTATTGAGAACAGCTTTCTTCGTCCGATAACCGTTTCCGAAACAATGTCCAAGGACCTTATTATGTATAAGATACTGAATGTAAATACAAAGGATGAAGCAAAATCAGTGGAACAGGAAGCAAGTGAATATCTTGCTTCTATAAGAAACGGCTTCGGATATTCCATGGTTTTTGCAGTCAATGATGCGTCAAAGGCGTATTATACCTGCGACGGTATCAGCAAATATATTGCCCCCGAAACAAATGACCAGGATATCTGGTATAAGGTGTTTATGGAAAGAGATACCGACAAGCCGTATCTGCTGGATGTTGATATTGATCAGGTAAACAACTGGGCATTGTCCGTTTTTGTCAATACTGCAGTATATGATGAACATGGCAGATATATTGGTTTGTGCGGTGTCGGTGTGGATATGACCGAATTGCAGAGATTGCTGGAACGCTATGAGAGAATATATGATGTCAGGATAAATCTTATTAATTCGGAAGGACTTATACAGGTCGACACAGACGCGGCCAATATTGAAAATGCCTACATAAAAATAGATTCTCCCGAGCTTTACTCAGACGGGGAATGCTATTATGAAGTAGGCAGTAATTTCAGCAGAACCATAACTTATATCGATGACCTCGGCTGGTATCTGGTTGTGCAGAACAACAGCTCATTAGTCAGCAATGTATATTCCCTGCTGATACCAAGCGTAATATGTATGGTTGCAGGAGTGATTTTTATATGTGTGGTATTCCTTTTAACATATCGCAGGAAATCTGAAACTGAGTACAGCAGCAAATAATCGCTGGTTTGGAATATACGTAAATTATACAAACACGCCTCCGGAACCCAAATACCGGAGGCGTTTAAAACTACGTATTTAAATAAGTTACGAATTACTTCACAGCTGCTTCACCTGCAGCACTGAACATTGGGTTGTTACCCGAGCTTAAGGTGTGTTTCAATCCGTTTCACACAAATACAGTTTAACCTTGTTCTGAATTACTTTTGCAGTTTCTTCTGCGGAACGTTCTCCGTTATAGAATATCATAAGTTCTTCATAAATCAGATTACTGATTCGGCCGGTATCTCTGTATGCACTTTTTACACCATCGATTACTGAAACAAGTGATTTTTCTACTCCTTCGTCTGTTTGTTTTTTTAGAATATCCATTTCCTTTTCAAACCGTCTGCGGCTGACGGAAAAGCTATGACCATTATCATCGCACTCTCTGCTAATCAGCATTTTTAAAAACTCCCAGCACAGTTCCTTGTTTTCTGATGAGGATGAAATGCTCACATTACGGTTTGATTTCGCATATGAATAATTTCCGCTGTCTGACGGAAAACCTTTTATATAATGCATTAATTCATCAGCAGATTTGAACTTTACATTATTTCTTCCAATGGTCTGATAAATCGAAAAACGATAATTTTCACCGGAATAAAAATCATTCAGATTTTCATTGTTCACATCAGCTCCGTATTTATTTATTTCGCTTATAAGATTTATAAATTTTTCAGAATCAAAGTAAGACTCGCTTCTGTCATAATCAATAAAGTCGATATTATTTGATAAAGCCAGTGCATTACTGTAATTATCTTTCTTATTTTCGCTGAATACAAATATATCCTCTGAATCTGATATCATTTTTATATAATCGTCATAATTCCAGCCGTAACAATTATCTGAATCATAATCATGCCCTGGTAACGCAGGATTAGCAGTAACAGTATAAAGCACAAAATCAACAGGGATACTGTACTGACAGTTTTTAACCGAATACGCCTTTATGATATTCATAAGGTAATTTTCATTGCTGAATTCCTTGTCACTTTGTATGAATTCATTTAAATCGTAAAATGCACCGTTTCTTTCAAGATCCATAAATCCCGGTAAACCGCAGTCTGAGATTACCATATCAGGCATGGAATGGGTAACATAATCATTTTTCAGAGAAAGCTTTTCATCACCATCAGTATTATCTACTGTATAATTCTCAACTCTGATTTTTACATCACCGTACATTGACTCAAATTCTTCTATATAAGGTTTATATGTTTTTTGTTTTTTATCATAATCTGAAACAGATATTGTTATTATTCTTTTATCCTTATTATCAGATACAGTTTCATCACTTGTTTTAAAAACACACAGCCTGTTTTCATCGAGAACCATAAATCCGTTCCGGATTTTCATTACTGCATCTGCATTTACATAATTTTCAGTTAAATCAATTAAAGGACTGCCGTTTTTTTCAGAATAGTTTATTCCATATAAAATACCTTTGCAAACCGCATATGCATCAAACTCTTCGTCTCCTGCCATAAAATCAATTTCACCTGAATATTTTTCCGGAAAAATACCGCTTATATTTACCGGATTTTTAATACTGTCATCAGATATATCTGCCATATAAAATTTTCTGTTTTCTGAGTACAGGATTAATATTTTTCCTTTACTCTCAATGATATTATAAACTTTCTTTTCTTCTGTATTAATATTTTTCATCTTGCTATCTTCGATAATTCCAATGCAAAAATTATCTGCAATATAGATTTTGTCTGTTGCATGGTAAATTACAGAATCCGATGAATATTTCCCTTCAGTATTGATTTCGCTGCCGGAATTATTTTTTACATGGTCAAGTCCCCCATCAGAAAACACAGGATAATAAAAATTTTCAGAGTTATCTTCTGCATTTATTACTCCGTTACCATCTGCTGAACAGAATATATCAGAATAACCGTCAAATATTTTAATGTATGCAAAAGATGAATCAGTGCATTCAATTACATTTATCTGTTCTCCGAAATCTGTTTTTTCTGTTTTCGAAATATCAAACAAAAGATTTTTTTCTTCCGTCTCTGTGTCAATACTGTAAAGTTTATTTTCACCGTCAAAATAATACATATGATTTTTATCATCGCCATTAAAGAACGTGCATTTTCCTTTAGTTTCAACTGAATAATCAGAACGGCCAAGAGACAAATCAATCAAAGTAGAGACAGTAATATTATTTTCATAATCATATTTTCCGGCAAGAATAGTTTTGTCTCCGTTCAATTCAATAAACTCAGGCATATCGATATCTATATCTGTAATTGTTCCAGTCAGCCTGCGGTCAGCTGAATCGATTATATATATATATACGGTC
>JAUNJJ010000062.1 GCA_030533325.1 Oscillospiraceae bacterium | reverse complement strand
GCACGTTTCATTTTTTTGCCCATAAATGTTCTCCTTGTAAATAAAAGTATTGTATACCTATATTTTACAACAAAGGAGAATGGATGTCAATTAGAGTTTTTAACAAATTTTACTATCCATAATATGTAATTATACCATATTTAGACAGTAATTAATCTGCTCTCCGGATATATTATACCACATTTTTTACGTTAGTTCAATGCAGAAAATGAATAGGTATGGATATTTTTACTGGGTTAAAGAGATGGTTAGACCAATGCGGGTAATGCGAGAGAGACACCTCTTCAAGAGAGGGAAGTTCCCTCCTGCGGGGTTTCTCTCTCGAAATAACGTAAGAGAGGAATCCCAGTATATACCAGGAATGAAAACTCGATATACGCAATGATTCCTGAGAATGTGGATAATACAGTAACTTATGTCGGAATTCTTTTCTGCAATTATTTTCTTGATCTTGACGTTCATGATTACCTTCAGGATAAATACCTTCTGAAAGATTTTAACGCCGCAAGCGGGAATCCGTATAGAAAAAAGATGATGAAGGAATTACGGAATAATAATGTTGACAGTTATCCGGATTAATGATATAATGTAATAAAAGTAAATATTCATAAGAAAACGAGGTAACAAAATGCTTGAAAACAAATTAGGACTTACAGATTCTGCTGAACTTCCACGTGAGGAAGAACGAGTAAAAACAATATGATGAAAAAGGAGTTGCTTTATGTTTCTTAGTCTGGCACTTATTTTACTTGCAGGGCTTGCTGCAGGCTGGCTCTGCAGAAAAGCTTGTCTTCCTGCACTTCTTGGCATGCTTTTTACCGGTGTTTTACTTGGTTCGTATGTACTGAATCTAATTGATTCTTCGATACTGGATATATCGGCAGAGATAAGGAAAACAGCTCTTATTATTATACTAATGCGAGCCGGTCTTTCACTTGATATAACAGACCTGAAAAAAGTCGGCAGACCGGCTGTGCTTATGTGTTTTGTTCCGGCATGCTTTGAGATAGCCGGGATGATACTTATTGCCCCTAAACTTCTTGGACTGACTCTTACAGAAGCAGCAGTTACCGGAGTGGTTGTAGCTGCGGTTTCTCCGGCTGTTATTGTTCCGAAAATGCTTGGTCTGATGGAAGAAGGCTACGGAAAGAAAAACAGTATTCCGCAGCTTGTACTTGCGGGTGCCTCGGTTGATGACGTGTTTGTTATTGTTATGTTTTCAGCATTTACAGGACTGGCTCAGAACGGAGATATTTCCGCCGTAAGCTTTTTGAAAATACCTGTTTCCATTGTTCTGGGTATTCTGTGCGGGGGAGTTGTCGGATGGCTTCTCGGACAGTATATGAAAAAAATTCATGTTCGTGATACTGTAAAAATGATTATTTTTGTGTCTATGGCATTTCTGTTTGTAACAGCAGAAGACAGTTTCGGAAAAACAGTTCCGTTTTCATCACTTATCGCTGTTATGTGTACAGGGCTTTCATATCAGAAAGTAAGACCGGAATCTGCAGCACGGATTTCCGGGCGTTTCAGCAGAGTATGGGTACTTGCGGAGATATTCCTCTTTGTACTTGTGGGAGCTACAGTAAATATTCAGTATGCAGTAAAATCAGGAATCTCAGCAATAATTCTTATTTTTGCCGTTCTTGTATTCAGAATGCTCGGAGTATTCTGCTGTTTTATATGTACGAAGCTTTCGGCAAAGGAACGGCTTTTCTGCATGATTTCATACATACCAAAAGCAACAGTTCAGGCTGCAATAGGCGGTATTCCGCTTTCAATGGGACTTGCATGCGGTGAAACAGTACTTACTGTAGCAGTGCTTTCAATTATAATAACAGCGCCGCTTGGGGCATTTTTAATTGAGAGGACGCACAGAGTGCTACTGGACAAAGGGTAATTGAAGAATATTAAAAGCACCATCGTTTTCGTATTCGGAAGGACGATGGCGCTTTTTTCTGTTATATGCTTTTTTGTTTTCAGTTTTTCTGGTTACAGGATTGAGACTTCCCCAGTCCGAACGCTTAAGGTTGTTGATTTCACGCTGTTTCTTTTTGCTTAGTTTTTCAAATGGTATAAATTTTTCCATACAAATACTCCTTTTTTATGGCAGAGCAGATTGAATTCAGTCTGCTCTGCACTGTAGTTGATTATAGTGAACGAAAAATATATTATTCTGTTCCTGCTTTGAAATTATAAACCGGACGAATGATTTCCGTAATTTCTGCAGTATCAGAAATATTATCAGCAATATCTTCAAATTTTTTATATGCCATAGGACATTCATCGAGTGTCTGCTGATTTACAGAAGTTGTATAAATGCCTTGCATTTCTTTTTTGAACTGCGAAACAGTGAAGGTCTGTTTTGCCATGCTTCTGCTGAACAGTCTTCCGGCACCGTGAGGGGCTGAAAAATTCCAGTCCGGGTTGCCTTTTCCCCTGCATATAAGTGAACCGTCACGCATATTTATCGGGATGATTAATTTTTCATTAAGCTGAGCTGATACAGCACCTTTTCTCAGAATCATATTTTCAGTATCAATGTAATTATGAATTGTTGAAAACTGTTCAGTGACATGAAATTTCATTCCCTTTACAATCTCATCAATTATAGCCTGACGATTAACAAGTGCAAAATGCTGTACAATTTTCATATCGTGAATATATCGTTCAAATAAATCTCCCTCGGCATATGCATAATTTTTCTGAACAGGTGTTCTTTTTATGCCTTCCAGTTTTTTGAGCTCTTTCTGAATGCTCTTTTCCATGCCGTTTGCTTTAAGTTTTTCTATCAGTGAATTAACTTCGTTCTGCGGAACTTTGTTAAGACGTTTAAAGGCTTCGTTCTGATAGTATTTTGCAACTTCAACTCCGAGATGTCTTGAACCGGAGTGGACTACAATATAAAATGAACCGTCTTCTGATTTGTCAGCTTCTATAAAATGATTTCCGCCGCCTAAAGTACCGAGACTTTTTTCGGCTCTTAAGAAGTCGATGTGATCAAAGCAGTAAAGCATTTCAAGAGATGTTTTTTCGATATATCTGTGAGGCTTTTCACGAATTTCAAAACCACCTGGAATTTTATCGTAAATAAGCTTGTCGAGTTTCTGAAGTTCGATATGTTTTTCCTTTATTTTAATTGTTTCCATACCGCAGCCGATATCTACGCCGACCATTGCAGGTACAACTTTATCAGTAACAGTCATTGATGTTCCGACAGTACATCCTGCTCCGGCATGAACATCAGGCATTATGCGGATATTCTGGTTTGCTGCAAATTCCTGATTGCAGAGAGATATAATCTGTGAGATGGATTCCTCATCGATTATATCCGTAAAAACTTTTGCCTTTGAATATTTTCCATTAAGTTCTATCATAAAAATTCCGGTTCTCCTTATCTGATTATATGTTTTCGGACATAAAAAAACACTCCACGCAATTATTGCGGAAGTGCAGAATTTTTATTATTATACAGCAATGGTCATTAGAAAATACACACCGGCAGACCACCTGCACAATCCGAATATGAATTATAAAATTGTTTGCTGGATTTTATTATCTGTATTGTCATGGTGGTACGCCTCCTTTTCGTTAATAATATGTGTCAATTATATCACATTAAAATATGGTTGTCAAGAATAAATTTTTTATTGCGGATTTACATACGAAGGTACACTGCGCGATTATTTTTATATGGACGGGGAATACGTGGGAAGACTGTATTTTTCAATTTTACGGGATGAGTATGAGAACGGGGAATCCCGGAGATAAATATAATATTTATTTGAAAAAAGTGAAATGCCCGGAGGCAGGGCTCTTAATTTTGAGTTGCTGCTTCCGGGCGGTTTTTAACTGAATGATTATTTTTCTATTTTGAAAAGAGGACTTCCTTCGCATACGGAGTAAAAGCTTAAGTATGCGTTGTTAAGCATATTTTCCGAACAAAGGAAACATACCTGAAAATCAGCGGATTCTCCTGCTTCAAGACCAATATAATTATTTATACAGTAATTTTTCTCAGCTGAATCAAGTGAGATAAATCCGCCCAGACCAGCATTGAGTTCTTCAAAAATGGAATCACGAAAACCTGCTTCAGTTCTGCTGTAACCTTCAGGGATGTTCAGATCTTCTTCAAAATGTATAACAGTGCCGAATAATGAATTGAAATTCACAAGATTAGGACAGATGCATATTTCCTCAAAGTTATTGCCTGTATTTTCAGCGGTGAGATTCATTTTGACAATGTGGTACGGCATATCTACTGAACAGATATCCTCATCTATTGTGGATATTCCGTCACCGTACTTATACCATGTGCGTGTATTTGGAATAATATTATTATTTTCATCAGCCCAGCTGCTGAAATCGCATTCGTCACCGGCCCCATCAGTTGTTATTCCGTCGAAACTGTCAGTTATTTCAACTGTATTGACTCTTATTCTGAAATCTCCGTAGCCCGGAAACTCCATAAACTGTCCGGTACCGTAAATACTGCATTTTTCCAGAGCTGTTTTGCCATATGAATCATAGAAACTTTCTGATGAATCATCAGATGTATTTTCTGTATCTTCTTCCGGTCCGTATCCGTAAATTTCATGAAAAGTATCTTCATCAATGGAATAAAGTTCTGTTCCGTCGATTATTTGATAAAGTTCTTCCTGAGGGAGTCCGTTGCTTATATAAAGCTGAAGTACATAATCAGTGTCATTAAATGCAATCCAGACCACACGTCCGTAATTTTTCGGATCATCTTTTTCTTTCTCATAACTGAGAAGATAGTTAATCATAACTGTTTTGCCGTCGGACTCGTAATTCTCGCAGTTTGCCGAAAAGTTCATCTCTTCTTTTATTTCGTTTCCTTCATAAGGAAGGTAACATATACGCGGAGTAATTGCTGCACCGGTTTCGTCATTATGATACTTAAAGCCCCACTCATCTTTTTTGAGCCCTTCAGGGAGATAAGTAAACCTCCAGTATTTATAGTCCGCTTCTTTTACAGAGGATTCTTCGCCGGAATCCGGAATTACTTCTAAATCTGAAATTTTCTCAGCCGGTTTGATTACCACTGTGTTCTGGTAAGTGTTGGTTTTATCAATATGTGCATAATATCTGCTGTATGCATACACTGAGGTCGGAACGATTACCGCCATAACGGCAGCTATAGCTGCAACTGTTACAATACGGCGTTTTCTGTATGTAATTTTCTTTGTTCTGCAGTTTTCTTTTTTAAATCTTTTCATAATACTATTTACCTCTTCTTTTGAAAGCGGCTCACTGTCTGTGATATCTTCATTTTTTACATAACTCAGGAGCCTGTATATTTTATCATTCATACCTGCCACGTCCTTTTAGTAAATTTGGTAAACTGTGAATTATTTTTTTCTTTCCGCGCGAAACACGATTATAAATTACTGCTTTGCTTCGTTCAGTTCTTTGGGCTACCTCATCCATTGTTTCACCATACCAGAATAATTGTGTAAAAATAAGCTTGTCTTCATCATTCAGTCCCGATATTAATTCCA
Organism: Oscillospiraceae bacterium; assembly: GCA_030533325.1. Lineage (GTDB taxonomy): Bacteria > Bacillota > Clostridia > Oscillospirales > Ruminococcaceae > HUN007. The sequence goes on along the minus strand of JAUNJJ010000062.1, from coordinate 16,995 downwards.
TAAAAAAATCATTAAACAATTTATCGTCTGTAATATCCTGACCTGATGGAATCTGTAAATCATCTATATTATCTGCAGGTTCAGTACAGTTTATTTTTCTTAATCTGTCTATGGCTGTGAATTTTGCAACTGAAACAGCCCAGTTTCGGAAAGAAGTTGCCTTTTCATCGTATAATGAAATTTTCGTCCATATTTTCATTATGCAGTCATAAAGACATTCCTCAGCATCCTGCGGATACAGGTATAATATTCGGTTGATTACAGCTTTTAATGTACCGCCGTAATTCTGAACAACATATTCCAGAGCGTCCTCATTTTGTTGTTTCAGTTGTTCGATAAAATTTTTTTCTGTTATTTTCAATTTGGTACCTCCTTGTTTAACGTTTTTCCTCCTTCACTTATATATACGAAATAGTTTCTGTATTTCTATCAAAGTAAACGAAAAATGAGAGGATAATCTGTTTTATTACAGTTTGTTATGATTAAAAAAAGCCTGTATAATGTCTTTGAAACAGACATATACAGGCTTTATTATATCACAGATCAGCAAATCCGTCATGTAAACTATTCATGATGATACACCCTGACCCTCACAACCTTACTCCTCCACTCCTCATAAACTGCAGAAACATCCCCGTACCATGCAGCCGGAGAAATGGTTTCGTCAACAATAAACTCGCTCGCGCACATGGTATTTATGGTATATGTATGCGTTTCGTCGGTATGGGCATCGGACTTGATATCGCCTACAATGCAGGGGATAAGGATGCCGTTTTCGAGAATAAGGTCAATACAGGTGCCGCAGGGGGCGTTGCAGAAGGTTCCGACTGCTATCAGGTAGCGGTTATCGATTAAACGGAAGCCATTTACATCAGTGACGGCTTCTCTCTGTAAATCAAGCTGTATACTCTCAGCGGTTATCAGGTCATACGGTTCATAGGACTTGAATCCGTGGTAGTTCGGATTATCTGGCAGGGAGTATTCAGTGTATTCCTTGTTATTTAGTATCTCACCGCATATTACGCCCTGAACAGGCACTGCGTCCTGAACACACTGTTCAGTTATATCGGTTTCTGCAATTTCCGGTTCAGTAATTACCGGTTCTGAAGTTGTCGCTTCAGTAGTTGTTTCAGATAAACAGATTGTTGTGGCAACTGTTGTTACTGCAGATGTAAGCGGAGCGGAAGAAGTAAATGTTTCAGATGCATATCCGGTATTTTCATAACTGTTCACACAGGATGATATGACAGGTGCTGAACTTATGCCGGAATTACTCTGACATTTTTCCGGACCGGGCTGTAAAATAATACTGTATCCGAGTCCTGAAATAATAACTGATGATAAAATGGATTTGATTCTAATCATAGGATTATGAAAATCTCCTTATTTTTTTGAGACAGTTCTTTTGATTCAGACTTGTCCCTGTTTATTAGCTGGATGTATTCCGGCTTCTGTTTTATCATTATATTCAGTTAAGTCAGGATTTATTCCGAATACAGCAAAAGAATAATCTGTGACGTTATTGTGGAATCTGTTGACATTCAGAATCTGAACAGGTATAATTATGTTAATATAACTGTTTCGATTTTAAAAAAACATAAAAAGGCGGGTGTGCACAGATGAGATTGAAAAAAGCTGCAGCAGTATTTTTGTCAGCTGTAATCGGAAGTGCGGCGGTGGGGTGTTCACTGCAGAAGAAGCACTATTCAGGAATTGATATTTCATTTCTGAAAGTAGGAAAGGCAGATGCAATCGTTATAAAGACAGCAGAGCATTCTGTGCTTATTGATTCTGCAAATCAGGGAGAGGGAAAGGAAATCTATAATTTCTGTAAGGACAATGGCTTCGAGAGTCTTGATTATTTTATACTTACACATTTTGACAAGGACCATGTCGGCGGTGCAAAGGCTGTACTCAACAAATTCCAGAGTATCGAAAACATCATTCAGCCGGGATATACAGAAACATCTGAAGAATATCTGAATTATATTTCTATGGCAGAAGAAAAGGGATATAAGCCCTTCGTTCCGGAGGATGTTATGACATTTACTCTGGATGAAGCTGTATTTACGGTTTATCCGGCAATGGAAGAAAGTTATTCTCAGACGAACGATTACTCTCTGGTCGTTACAGTAGAATACGGAAAGAAAATGTTTCTTTTTGCCGGAGATGCTGAAAAGAAGCGTATCGAAGAGCTTACAGAGCAGCTGCCGGAACGCAGAAAAGGCTACAATCTTGTGAAGATGCCGCATCATGGCAGTGCGGAAAACAATACTGATAAATTTATAGACTTCACTGATCCGGAATATGCGGTAATTACATGTTCGAAGAAGGAACCGGCTGATGATGAAACCATCAGTTTACTTGAAGAGAATAAAACAGAAATATTTTACACGTACAACGGGAACCTGACATTTTCATGTGACGGGTATGATATAACATATACACAGCAGGATTGACATGTATATGAATTGATGATAAAATAAAATTGATGAAGGAGGCGTATGATTTGCAACAAAACACTGGTCTGATAAGCAGATTTCCGGCAATACTTGCCGCTGCTTTAATGCTGCTTACATTTTTCTGCAGTAACAGTAATGATAAAACTGATATTTTCTTTTCCAGGTCATGTGATGTCAGTTACAGCATAAATCACAGTCCAGACATTGCTCTTCCGGCAGTCATTCGGACCGAAGAAGTAATTTCTTCAGACAATGCAAGAATCACAGGGAGTAATTCAGTAAAAAAATCTTTACGTCCTTCACATTTTTATTATATCCTTAAAGGAACAGGGACTTTATCTGCAGCTTTAATCACAGCGTTTATTACTTCTCTTTATATCGGAACAGATACGGTATTCAGCAGAAGATACATACTTAAATATATTCATGATCAGGACGGGCATAAAGGCTGATTTTCCGTTTTATAACAGTTGTATTAATACAATAAGTTAATAATGCGGAGGAATTACATTATGAGTAAAATAATCGTAATCGGTCTGAGTGTACTGGCAGTTGCTTTCATGATTGGGTTTGATCTTTTCATATCGGGTAAACTTGAGAAAAATCCGGAAAAAGATGAAAGCGGTGCTGATAAAAAAGAGAAAACACAGGAACCGGTGCATAATAAAACCGGTAGTAGAACATAGTAAAATAACAGAGCGACTGTCTGGGAAAAAGGACAGTCGCTTTTTTAGTCTTTTCTTGATTTATTCATTTGAATATGGTATAATAATGTTAATGTGTATTACATTATGAGGATATATTAAAGCTTAACGTATATCATATGGCAGCAGAACAGAATAAAAATGCGGAGGTATTTATCAATGAAAGATGTACTCGAAAAATTTTTAAAATATATAAGCTTTGACACGCAGTCCGATGAAAACTCATCATCATTTCCAAGTACGGAAAAGCAGAAGAAATTTGCGGAATACCTTGCTTCAGAACTCAGACAAATGGGTGCTTCAGATGTTTATTTTGATGAGGAAAAGTGCTATGTTTATGCTGCGATTCCGGCAAATGACGGAGGAAAAAACAGTAAAACACTCGGTTTTATCTCACATATGGATACATCACCGGATGTTTCAGGCATGAATGTAAAGCCGCGTATTATTGAAAAATATGACGGAAATGACATCGTACTCAATGAAGAGAAAAACATTGTTCTTCATACAGAAAAATATCCGGAAATAAAATCATACAAAGGACAGACTATTGTTGTAACAGACGGAACAACCTTGCTTGGTGCTGACGATAAGGCCGGAGTTGCCGAAATAATGCAGATGGCTGAATATCTTCTTTCAAATCCGGAAGTAAAACATGGTCGGATTGCTGTTGCATTTACACCTGACGAAGAGATAGGGAAGGGCGTTGATTACTTTGATATACAAAGATTCGGGGCGGACTTTGCCTATACAGTTGACGGTGGTGCGATAGGAGAACTGGAGTATGAAAATTTCAACGCTGCATCTGCTAAACTTTCATTTTACGGAGTGAATGTCCATCCGGGTGAGGCAAAAAACAAGATGAAGAATGCAGCGCTGATTGCCATGGAATTTAACAGCATGCTGCCAGCCGAACAGAAACCGCAGTTCACAGGCGGATATGAAGGATTTTTCCACCTTTGTGAAATCAGCGGAGATGTGGAATCTGCCGTGATGGAGTATATTATCAGAGATCACGACTTGAATAAATTTTCTGAGAAGAAGGAATTAATCAGAAAAACAGCAGATTTTATAAACCTCAAATACGGTGAAGGAACTGTTACCGCAGAAATTACGGATTCCTATTTTAATATGCGTGACAAAATATGTCCGGAGTATATGTTCCTTATTGACAACGCAGAAAAATACATGAGAGAGCTTGGCATTGAACCGCGTATCCTTCCGATAAGAGGCGGTACTGATGGAGCAAGGCTGTCATTCATGGGACTGCCGTGTCCTAATATATGTACCGGCGGTCATAATTTCCACGGCAGATACGAGTACGTATGTGTGGAATCAATGGAAAAGATAACAGCATTGCTTGTAAAGCTTGCTCAGGGATAATAAAAAACTGCACGGATTAACTTAATAACCCGTGCAGTTTTTTTATTACTATGAAGACAGATTAACCGAAGTATCTGTCGAGGAGACCCTTGAGAGCCTTGCCGTGTCTTGCTTCGTCTCTTGCCATTTCGTGAACTGTGTCATGGATGGCATCAAATGAGTCGAGTAAAATGTTCTGGTTGAACATCTTGCTCGGTATAATTTATGTGATACTGATTTTAATGGTGATAGTGGTAAATTATTGATTATGCTGTTCGAGTTGTTTACGAGCATTATCAATTGCCTGGAGGAGCTTTGTTTCAAGAAGCTCTTTTGGTGGCATCTTGGTCATATATTGTGCAACGTGGATACTGCCGTTATTGAGTTCCAATAGCTCAATGGTTTCCTGCGATTTTTCCGCACAAAGGATAAGAGCAATAGGACTTTCTTCGCCTTCTGCACGTTCATATTTATTGAGCCAGCGGAGATATAACTCTACTTGTCCTTTATATTCCGGTTCAAAAGCACCCAATTTCAGTTCTATTAATACAAGACGATGCAGAGTTCTGTGGTAAAAAAGTAAATCCATATAGTAATCTTTTCCGTCAAGAACAAAGTGCTTTTGCCTTGCCAGAAATGCAAAATCCGAACCCATTTCAAGAATGAATTTTTCAAGCTCAGCTAAAATGGCATTTTCCAGATCCTTTTCGCTGTAAGTGTCTTTTAAGCCAAGAAAATCAAGTATATACGGATCTCTGAAAAACAAATCAAGCGACATTTTTCGATCGTTTCTCAACAGGTCAATTTCATTCTTGATTGTTTCGTCCGGCTTTTGAGATATAGCAGTCCTTTCGTAAAGCATTGACTTTTTACGTTCGCGCAGTGTTCGGACACTCCAATTTTCATTTTTACACATAGCAGCATAGAAATCGATTTTTAGCTGATCTTCAATCGGAAGCAGTTCAACAAAATGTGACCAAGTTAATTGTTGCGACAGCGTCGCCACTTTTTCAATATCGGGAAATTTCTGATAAAATTTTATCATTCTGAATACAGATGAAGTGTTAAATCCGGAGCCGTAATGATCGGTCAGCTTCCGGCTTATTTTGGATACAATTTGCTTGCCGTATTCAGCTTTGGCGTTATTCATTACTTGATTAACCAAAATGTTGCCGATATTCCAATAGAGTGTTATCATCGCTGTGTTTACGGCAGATTTTAGTTCTGTTTTTCTGGATTCAATGAGTGTTGCTATGGCTTCATATACATCATCATAGCCTTTGTTTTTTACAGGTATGTTTTCCATATGACTGCTCCTTTATACTTTATAAAAGTGGCGACAGTGTCGCCACTTTTGAGATTTTATAATGTGCCTTCATAATTTTGGTTTGAGATTGCCGTTGATAAAGAAATAAAATCTCAGACAGTCGTTTTCAGTCTTGAGATAAACATAACAAAACGTGACATGTTTGTAGGTATACTGATGCTGTATGATGTCTTGCAGCGTTTGATTGAGCTATGTGTTTTATTCATGCAATCATCTTCTGAGCTTATTATAGCATATCTTAACTCAAAAAACAAGGTATATAAAAATTTATATATACTCCAAAAAAGTTCAGTATTTGTAAAAACATTGTACAATGTTTTTGGATTGAGATAAAGGAAATGTGGAATCAATGGAAAAGATAACAGCATTGCTTGTAAAGCTTGCTCAGGGATAATAAAAAACTGCACGGATTAACTTAATAACCCGTGCAGTTTTTTTATTACTATGAAGACAGATTAACCGAAGTATCTGTCGAGGAGACCCTTGAGAGCCTTGCCGTGTCTTGCTTCGTCTCTTGCCATTTCGTGAACTGTGTCATGGATGGCATCGAGATTGTTCTTCTTTGCACACTTAGCAAGTTCTGTCTTACCAGCTGTTGCACCGAATTCGCATTCAACTCTCCATGCGAGGTTCTTCTTTGTTGAAGCTGTCATATTGCCTTCGAGTTCTGAACCGAGGAGTTCAGCAAACTTTGCAGCGTGTTCAGCTTCTTCATAAGCAGCCTTTTCCCAGTAAGCAGCAACTTCAGGATAACCTTCGCGTGCAGCAACTCTTGCCATGCAGAGGTACATACCAACTTCTGAGCATTCGCCGTCGAAGTTTGCCTTGAGCTGATCAAAGATGAACTTCTTGTCTTCATCACTTATATCGCTGTTGTTCTTTACTGTTGAAGCATAAACACCGAATTCGTGTTCTGCTGCGAGCTGAAGTTCGCCTTCAACCTTATTGAACTTTTCACCCTTTACGTGGCAAACCGGACATTCTGCCGGTGCTTCATTTCCTTCGTGTACATATCCGCATACTGGACAAACCCATTTAGCCATTTTTAAATTCCTCCTGAAAAATAGTGTTATTTGTTATTCTCTGAAAGACATTCTTTGCATTTGCCAAAGAACTGAAGTTTGTATTCGTCAATTATCCCTGAAAATGTTGCTGATGCATTTTTTACTACGATTTCATCCGGGACGAAGTCCATGTCAATTACATTTCCGCAGGTTCTGCATATGAAATGCGTGTGCGGATGAATAAATCCGTCAAAATGATCAGGCCCGTTCTCTGTTGAAATCTTCAGTATAGTTCCGTTTTCAGCGAGCAGGGAAAGGTTGCGGTACACAGTTCCGAGACTTATATTCGGAAAGGAATCCCTTACACTTTCATATACCATATCTGCTGTCGGATGATCTCTTCGGCTCTGAAGATCTTTCAGAATGCATTCGCGCTGTCGTGAATACTTGACCATGCAATCTTCCTTTCAATATTAGTAATAATTACTGTTATTATTATATCATCACAAATAACAAATGTCAATCCCTTTTTTAAATTTTTTTCGGATGTTTTTTCTCTTTTATTCTATACTGAGATTATAAAGTTATAATCTCATTCTATAACTCATTATCATTAATACATATTGGACAAGTAGGTATTAAAGGTGTATAATAAAAACATCGAAAGAAAACCTATTAATTCAGTAGATAATGGAGGTAATTGATTATGAGCAGCACAAGAGATGTTAATAATAAATACTGGGATGAGAAACTTGAAACAATGCCGAGAGCTGAACTCGAGAAAAAGCAGCTTGAGGATCTTCAGGAAATAGTTAAGTTTGCATATGAAAATGCACCTTATTACAAACGTTCATTTGATGAAGCCGGAGTTAAGCCGGAGGAAATCAAAACTCTTTCAGATATTCAGAAGTTCCCGTTCATCAATAAAACAACTCAGCGTGACACACAGGGTGTAGGTTCATTCCTTGGTGAACTTGCGGCTGTTCCGGAAGAAGATGTTGTATTTATTTCAACCTCGTCAGGTTCGACAGGTGTTCCGACAATGAGTCCGTTTACAAAGAAGGACTTCGATGAATTTCAGGATACTGAAAGCCGCTGGTTCTGGCAGATTGGAATGAGACCGAACGACAGATACGTTCATGCTCTTAACTTCTCACTCTACGTTGGCGGACCTGACGTAATCGGTGCACAGAATCTTGGTGCGTTATGTATCTGGGGCGGCACACTTCCGAGCGAAAGACTTCTCTTCATACTTAAAACATATCAGCCGACTATAATCTGGACAAGTCCTTCATATGCATGGCAGCTTGGTGAAAAGGCAAAGAAGGCCGGTATCGATCCTAAGAAGGATCTTTCAATTAAGAAAATTATTGTTGCTGGTGAGCTTGGCGGTTCAATCGGGGCTACGAGAAAGGCTATTGAAGATCTCTGGGGTGCGGAAGTTTATGACTTCTACGGACTTTCAGATATATTCGGTGCATGTGCAGCACACTGTGAATATCACGACGGACTTCACATTGCGGAAAACCACATTCTTGTTGAAACAGTGGATATTCATACGGGTGAGATTCTCCCTCCTGGTGAGGTTGGCGAACTTGTATTCACAACACTCCGCAAGCATGCAAGACCACTTATTCGTTTCAGAACAGGCGATATCGGACGCATTGACCAGACTCCGTGCAAGTGCGGCAGAACACACGGCAGAATTTACATCAACGGCAGAAAGGACGACATGTTCATTGTTTCAGCTGTTAATGTATTCCCGAGTGATATTGAAGCAGTTATCCGTAACCTTGACGGCATAACAGGTGAATATCTCATCCGTGTATTTGAAAAGGACTTCACATGCAAGTACGCAGTTGAAATAGAAAAGAACGCAGACAACAAGGCTTCTGATGAAGAAGTTGCTCAGAGAGTTTCAGATGCTCTTAAGGCAAGAATCGGCGTTAAACCTGCAAATGTAGTTGTTCACCCTGACGGCGGACTTGATACACGTTCAGAGCATAAGTCAAGGAGAATAATTGACGAGAGAAAGCTCGACTATAATATCTGATAAATTAAACGACTTAAACGACCTTTTCATTCCCTGTCTGATTGCATGGGATGAAAAGGTCATTTTACGGAGGTACGATATGAAAGAAATATTATGGCTTGGCAGAGGTGGTCAGGGCGCATTTACTGCTGCAAAGCTGCTTGGAGCTGCATTCTCTTCAAAGGATGAAAACAATTATGCTCTTGCGTTTCCATCCTTCGGACCGGAACGAAGAGGAGCACCGGTACGCGCATTTACCAAGCTCGACAGCAGGTCTGTTTTCGACAGAAGTGAAACTGAAAAGGCGGATTATATAATTATACTTGATGATACTCTTTACAGTGAATCTCTGAAAAAAGTTCTTAAAGAAGATGGCAAAGTAATTATTAATTCAAAAGCGGAATACGGAAAATTCAGCCTGTCATTTGATGCTGACGGAGTTGCAGAAAAATTCAGACTGCCGACAGTTAATACAGTTATGCTTAGTGTACTTTCAGCTGTTTCCGGAATTGTTTCTGCTGAAGACATCAGTTCAGCAATTGATGGATATATGCCTGAAAAAATACGTGAAAGAAACAAACAGGCTGTTCTTGCGGCATATGAGGAGGCAGTAAAATGAAACCGTATCTGAGAGAGAAAAAAGTATTCAAATTTGATGATGTACCGGAGGATACATCTTTTGAGGCCGGATATCTTGTTACGAAAAACAGTGGATGGAGAAGCATAAGACCGGTTATAGATACAGAAAAATGTGTTGGCTGTATGCAGTGTTATCTGTACTGTCCGGACGGTGTAATAAGTATCGAAGAAAAGAAGGCTGTGGTTGACTACGATTTCTGCAAGGGCTGCGGAATCTGTTCTAAGATATGTAAACTTAATGCGGTCAGAATGGAGGCGGAAAAATAATGGCAAAGAGATTTTTATCAGGAGATGAAGCATTTGCGGAAGGAGTTCGTCTGGCTAAACCGGACGTCATCTCAGCATATCCGATTACTCCTCAGACAATAGTTGTGGAGAGACTTTCCGAAATGGTGGAAGAGGGTAGTCTGAAATCTGAATTTATTCATGTTGAATCAGAGCATTCGGCACTTTCATGTGCAATGGGTGCAAGTGCAGCGGGTGTCCGTGCGTTTACAGCTACTTCATCCCAGGGACTGCTGTACATGGCAGAATGTCTTTACTACGCCTCCGGCGGAAGATTTCCGATTGTAATGATGAATGCAAACCGTTCCACAGCACTTCCATGGAATATCTACGGAGACCAGCGCGACAGTCTTTCCCAGCTCGACAGCGGCTGGATTCAGGCATATGCGGAAAATGCACAGGAAAGTCTTGACCTTGCACTGATGAGTTTCAGAATAGCTGAACATAAAGATGTATCTTCTCCTTTTATGGTAAATCTGGACGGATTTATTCTGACTCATACATATGAAGAGGTTGATATTCCGGAATCAGCGGATGCCGACAGATTTCTCGAACCGTATGAAACGGAAAATAAGCTTGATCCTGATAATCCGAAAAATATGGCCTTTTCTGCAGGACCGGAACATAACTATATTTTTAAGTATAAGGAACACCGCGGAATGCTTAATGCGGTTTCAGTTATAAAAGAAACCGAGGAAAAATTTGAACGGATTTTCGGAAGAAAGTACAGCGGACTTATCGATCCCTATCGTACGGAAGACGCTGATTACATAATCATTACTCTTGGAACTGCAGCCGGACTTTGCCGTGAAACAGCCGATAAGCTAAGAGCTGAAGGCATTAAGGCGGGTGTTTTAAGAATCAGATATATGAGACCGTTTCCGGCTGAAGAAATTGCTGCTGCGGTAAAAAATGCAAAAGCAGTATCTGTTCTTGAGAAGGATATTTCATTCGGAAATGAAGGTACGGTATTTTCAAACGTAAATTCTGCTCTTCATACAGCAGGTGTGAATATTCCTTCATACAATTTTATCGGCGGACTTGGCGGAAGAAATATTTCTGCAGCGGATATAGAAGAAATATTTGAAAAAACACGCAGCGGAGCGGAAAGAGTAAACTTTATTGGAATAGAGGCGGGAAAATAATGAGTTTTAACATACGTGACCTATCTAAGGATGAATATTTTTACGGCCATAAGGCATGTGCCGGATGCGGCGGAAGTCTTGCTGTCAGAAATGCACTTAAAGTTCTTGGCAAAAATGCCGTTGCCGTGCTTCCTGCCGGCTGCATGTCAGCTGTAGGATTTAATTTTCCGCAGCTTTGTTTTTCAAACAATGCGATAATATCAACATTTGCCGGTACGGCTTCAATGCTTACAGGGATAGAAGCAGGTTTTCGTGCGCGGGGCATAACAGATTTTACTGCTGTTGGATTTGCCGGTGACGGCGGAACGGCTGACATCGGTATTCAGGCACTTTCTGGTGCGATTGACCGCAACGACAACATCATTTATATATGCTATGACAATGAAGCGTATATGAACACAGGTATACAGAAGAGCGGACTTACTCCTTTCGGCGCAAAAACAACCACAACACCTGCCGGAAGCAACATTCACGGAAACATACGTCCGAAGAAAAATATGTTCGAGATAGTCGCCGCTCATGATATTCCCTATGCAGCAACAGCGACAGTCGGATATATGAATGATTTTCTTGAAAAAGTAAAGAAGGCCGCAGGCATACACGGTACAAAATACATTCATGTCATCGCACCGTGCCCGACAGGCTGGGGTATTCCTGTAAGCGATACAGTGGAAGCAGCAAGAGAAATAGTGGACTGCGGACTCTGGTACCTTGCGGAATATGAAAACGGTGAATACACGATAAACCATAATCCCGATAAATTTACAAGCGTATCTGATTACCTGAAGAAGCAGGGAAGATTTAAGCATCTTACAGACGAGGATATCGCTGTTATAGAAAAATCAAGAGATGAAAAGTGGGAGAAAATCAGGAAACACTGGACGGGGGTTTAGGTAAGGGTTCTGTTGAGTGAATGGTGTAATTGTTTTAAAATATGTATTTTAGGGTTTTACAGCTGAAGAAATGAAGGCAGCCTCTAATCGACGTAGTTACGTTTGTTAGAGGCTGTTTTGATTTTTGGAAAATCAGATGTTTTTTTGATAATTAATGGTGATTTGATTCAAGATTGACATATAATGTCAGCTCCTTTTTTAAAATTTTCACCTGAATAATATTTACATTTCATATCTAAAAGCGTATAATATAAGTAGGGTTATCCCTACTTTTCCTACTTTAAGAAATGGAGGTTTTATTATGATAACAGCAAATTTTATAGATAATGCAAAAGTAATGTCAAAAGGACAGGTTACTATTCCAAAAGATATTCGCGATATTCTCGGAGTAACAAGTGGCGATAGAATCACATTTATCGTTGAAAACGGAAAAGTGCAGATAGTAAACGCAGCCGTATATGCTATGCAGGTTTTCCAGTCAAAAATGGCAGGTGAAGCTGAAAAATCCGGACTAGAATCAGAAGAAGCGGTTAATGACCTTATAAATGAATTAAGAATGGAGAACTGATTAATGATAGTCCTTATTGATACTAACATTCTTATTTCAGCAGCATTAAATCCTAATGGCACCCCATTTAAGGCGTATGTGAAAGCGGTTTCTTATCCAAATCAAGCTATAATCTGTGAACAGAACATCGATGAACTACGTAGAATATTCAATAGAAAATTTTCAAATAAACTAAATGTACTTGAAGAATTTCTTGCACTTTCACTTCCTGTCCTAAAAATCGTGTCTACTCCTGAAACTATTAATGAAAGCGAAGATAAAATACGTGATGTAATGGATCGAGCAATTCTTCGAGCAGCAATAAATGCAGATGCTGATATTCTCCTTACCGGAGATAAAGATTTTCTTGAATCAGGAATAGAAAGTCCAAGAATTATGACAGCATCAGAGTTTCTTGATTATTAAAAATCAAATACTATCAATCCAGCACAGCTCAAACAAGCTGTGCTTTTCAATGTGTGTCGGGCATGACACACAGCCAGTCGGTGAAAGTCCGACCACAGGTATTTACCGCCAAGTGTAGTGAACCACAAGTCGAAAGCCGTGAGGCTGGGATGGAGGAAGTGGTGTAGCGATTCTTTCACGACCACGAACAGAAATCTGATATGAGGCCAGCAAGGTGGAAGAGACTGCCATGCAAGTCAAATCCAAAAGGTAAACGTAAAGCCCAAATGGTAAATCAGGGGAAAGTGGGGAAGCAATTCCCTTCGGGAAAGAAGAGAGAAGGTTGTGTGGATTACCCCGAGAGGTCTCATGGACGACTAAGTCCAAAATCTTTAAAAACAGTGATGGTAGGATCGGTCGAAACAAGGTTTACCATGAGAAGTCAGCTGAGGTCGTAGTAGGTAAAGCCAATACTGTATGAAATCCGTAACAAGCCGGCTGGAAAGAAAACTATTTCTGAAAGTCAGTGTAACGAAAACAAAAGTAGTAAGACCGACCAAAAGTACATTCCTTGGATTTACATTCAGGAAGAATACTAAAGGTTGGATGAGCAAACCCGCAAATGACAGGAAGAAAAGACTGTATGATAAGATAAAAGCAGTGCTGTGCAGAAAGAAAGCATGTGCACAACCGCTTGCAGTAACATTCAAAAAAGTGAATGAGATAGTAAGAGGATGGATTAACTACTTTCGGATAGGTTCCATGAAATTATTTATGGAGGATTTTGGACAATGGTTAAGACACAAAATACGAGTAATCATTATCAAGCAGTGGAAAAACTGTGAAACCATTTATAAAAACCTATGGAAGCTGAATATCAAACTCAAATGTGAATTGACTGATGAAGATATAAGAAAAGTTTCCGGTTCAAGACTTGGATGGTACAGGAGATGTGGATTAAGAACTGCAAATTTTCTACTGTCGCCAAAAGTGCTGGCAATAAAAAATGCGGACCGACCAGGACTGGTCAATCCGCTTGAATACTATTTATCGAATTAATGGTGCTTAATACAAATGTAGCGCCGTATACGAGTTCCGTACGTACGGTGCAATGAGAGGGGCGAGGATATTATTCTCCCCCTACTCTATTTTACAGAGAAAATTCTTCTTCCGTATCCCATTTCATAAAGAGCACGTGAAAGACTGTTCTGAACCGGCAGTCCACATTAGTGGGAGAAAATAAGGAAACACTGGGCGGGGGTTCAGGTAAGGTTTTCTGTTGAGTGAATGGTGTAATTGTCATTCTAAAGTTGATTAAAGGTGTAGGTGAGACTCGTCTTAACGAGATTGTGGCAGTTATAGACATTCATCTTCAAGCAAAGTAATAAAAGTTTATATTGAAATTTTGTAGTATAAAAGAGCATCGGATAATGAGGTGCTCTTTATTTTTATGGAAAAAATAATATCAATCTGAAATTATTATAAACAAATCATAATAAACCATTATTTTGACAATAAGATATTCTTCAGAAACCAAAACCATCGACTAATTTTATCAGGAAATGCGGACTTTGGTTTGTTGACATTATCATAAAAATAAATTATAATGATTACGTCAGCTAAATAACGAGCTGTGCAATGTTAACAGAAAATTCACAAATATCCGCTTTACTGCAACACTTCGTAAGAATTATAATAGGTCTGGAAGGAGAAAATATATGTTTTACAGTTTGGAAGAAGTAGAAAAAATCGTTGGATTAAGCAGAAGAAAAATTCAGGAATATGAAAAAGAACACTTGAGTAATAAGCCGGAACAGGAACGAAAAAAATCGCATAAACTTTTATATACAGAGGAACATATTAATAATTTATTCAGATTAAGATTTTATCATGAACTCGGGTATAAGATTCCACAGATAAAAGAAAAACTGAAGGATAAAAGCAGTATTGAAAGAAATGCAGAATTGTCTGAGCATATAGCTATGCTCGAAGAAAAAAGTGAAAGCCTTAAGAAACTTATTGCTGTTGGAAAAATAATGTGCGAATATGGTATTGAACCTTCCCAGTTGATTAGTGGAAAAGAGAAGATTATACCTTATGATGAACTAAAAAAAATGCTGAATTCACTTGCAAGTTCAGAAGTGGATTCGGATGAAATTGATAAATATATGGAAAAAACAATAACTGAAGAGGATATAGAAAAGATAAGAAATATATTTGTAAATTTAAAAATGCTTTACAAATTAGAACAGGAACCAGATTCAGATTCAGCGCAGTATCTGATAGGTGATATTTATCATATTCTATCAAAAGTATTTTCAGATTCAATTTATATATTTTCAATATTGATTATTCCGTTCTTGCCTGGAACCGTATATGGAGATGAAATGGATGAACTAATAGGTGAAGGTTTTACAACATTTCTTAAGAAGTCAGTTGATATTTTTTATTATAGGAATAAAAATAATCCTGTAGATATGGAATTAAGTAATTCATTTGAGACAATCTTAAAACTATACATGGAGGAAGGCTTTGAGATTGAATCTTCTGAAATAATGCAACAGGTTGAAAGAGCGTACAACTTCTTTGCAAGGGTAAAGATTATGACTAAGGATGACATAGTATCTGCTTTGCGGATGTTCGGAGCTTTCTTTACAACTTCATTTGCAGCTGAACAGACAAGTAAAGAAAATAAACTAGCAGCGAGAATTTCTTACAGAATTATTGCTGATTCAATCAATTATTATTGCGATAATATTTAAAAGGAGCTTATTTATGGAAAATGAACAGTTGGGTTTTTTTGATAATGAACAGAACGAAATAGAAATTATTACTTCAGATGTGAAGCTTGACATAGCTAAAGCTGAGTTTATTGAAGGCAAGTCGTTGACATGGAAAGAGTTGTTTTCTGGATTTGATACGCTAAAAGCTATAACGTACTCGTCTGGTATTGGATTCATAAGTCAGCTTATTTCCGAATTTAGAGAAGCCGAAATCATATTCGGATGTGAGCAGGTTATGTCCTATAGTCTTCAGGAAGTGATGGCATTTCAGGCTGTATTAAATGAAAAAATCCGCAGTTCATCGTCTAAGGATAATATTTTAAAAAAAATTGAAGACAAAACACTTAACTTACTTGTTGCGAGAAAAAAGCTTTCACACGAGAAAATATATCTGCTTTCTTCCGAGAACGGCGATAAAAGAGTAATAATGGGTTCTGCCAACATGTCGTATCAGGCCTTCAAAGGTTTTCAGAGAGAGAATATTGTATATATGGACGGAGATGATGCATATGAATGGTATCTTGAAGTTTATAATTCTTTGAAAGAAAATTGTACAGACGAAATTTCTCATAAGTCATTGTTGGTATCAGATGATTGTGAAAATCTTGATGAATTACCTGTTTCAAAGACTGTTTCAGTAAACAAGGTACTTGAAATAATTCCAGATTCTGGAGAAAAAGATAATGTAGAATTTGCTCTTGATGTTGCTAATCTATCAACAAAGATAAAGCCATTTGTTCCTAAGGCTGACAAGAAGGGAATCGTTGCGCTTTCACCTACAAAAATTAAGTCAATGAAAAATCATGCAATTGAAGAAAGAAATACTGAAAATGAAAAAAGAAAAGACTTTCCTCGATTGATAGTTGATGTAGAAAAACAGACTGTTGAGCTTAATGGGAAGGAACTGGACCTGTCGCCTGGGAAGGAAGCAATACAGAATGATATCTCATTATTTCTTCAGTATTTAAACGGATATGAGAATTTTCATGGCGATTATGAGTATATGCAGCAAAGATACTATGAATTTGCTAACTGGTTCTTCTGCTCACCATTTATGGCTTCAATTAGAGATGTAGCAAACAGATATAATCAGAACCTTTTACCATATCCGTTGTTCGGGATTATCTACGGGCAGAGTAAAGCTGGTAAAACAAGTTTTCTTGAAACATTACTGAAAATGATGATTGGACAGAAGACAAGAATAAATGCTCCTGATTTCACAAGAAAATCCATTGATGCTCTGCGGTATGAAGTACAGGGTGCTCCAATAATTGTTGACGATCTTACTCAGACACGATTCAGTCAGCATGCAGTTGAAACTATCAAAAACGATGGTTTTGGCTTTAATGATAATATGCGTAATTATCCTGCTGTTGTTATAAGCGCAAATGATGATGTTAAAGCTAT
>JAUNJJ010000061.1 GCA_030533325.1 Oscillospiraceae bacterium | reverse complement strand
ATCAGATATGTCAAAAGTTCATTATAAAAAAATTTTTATGACCCGGTCTGAATACGGTAAAAAGATGTCCGCCCTTGTCTATTTTATCTCCTTCAGATAAACCGAAACCTTTTTCTGAATGTTTTTTGCGGTTTCTTCAGCGGTCTGTCCTTCTGCAAAAAATATATCTGTCTGTTCATCAATGATTTTTCTTATTTTTTCATCTGTCATTGATGCTGATGTTATTGAACTAATCATATCTGTGAGTTCTTTGCTTTCAGTTTCATTCATATTTCTTATAAGAATACTTTTCTGATCTATATCAACAGTATAATAATCAATTCCGTCATCTTTATCTTTCAACTGTTCAAATGCTGATCTGTTTACAGGAATTAAAGACAGGATTTTTTTGAAAATCTGACGATGTATGAAAAAATTTTGTAATAAAAAAGAGCCGGACGAATCCGACTCCTGTGTATAACCCTAAATTATTAACTGAAATCAGTATAATTCTGATTGAAAATATTACTTCATGGTTTCTTATTCTGCAACACAACAATCCGGCTGTTAGCCATATTTAATCAGTAAACACATTGATATTCTGAGAGATATATTTTTCCTTTACTTCATCATAAGCCTTTTTTGCCTTTGAACGCTTTATCTTCTGTGCCTCAGGGCTTAATTCAATTTCAGTTTTTGTTGGTTTGTCTTCCCTGGTATTCTCCGGAGCGTTTTCAGTGAGTTCTTTATTCTCGCTTTCAGTTTCAGATATATCACAGGCCTTTTCTCCATTTTCAGTTTCAGATGCGTCAAAAACTTTCTCTTCTTCAGCCTGTTCTGCTTCTTTAAGCTGTTTTTCAACGTCACGCACTTCCTGTTCAGCAGGGAGCTTTTCGTATTCCCCGCTCTCAACAAATTTTGCGGAAATCTTATTAAGAGCATTCATTCGTCTCAGTTCGCCCTGTGCTACTGCAAGCTTTGCGCTCTCAGGAAGATTCGGATCGCTTTCGGCAGATTTTATAGCGGAGAGTGCCGAACTCACTTTGTTCATTTTAAGACGTTCGACCTCTTCCTTTGTCTTACAGTTTTTCAGGTCTTTTTCATACTGTTTCTTTTCATTTTCGATATTTTTAACTTTCTGATAAAGTGAAGGGTTCTTATTCTGAAGATAACGCATTTCCTCAGGTGTCAGTTCCTGATCCACTGCAATTTTGTTATTAATATCCGTAAGCATTTTGTCATCATCTTCGTTTTCTTCCTGCCTGCGCATGTATTCAGCCTTGAACTGTTCATTTTTGATCTCCAGCTCCGTTTTTTTCCTTGACTGCGACCCAAGATCACCTTCTGCTTTTTTCTTTTTAAATTTTGTTTCAAGCTCCATGCTTTTCATGTAACTCGTAACTGATCCTATTGTACTGAAATCCATAAGCACATTCCTCCCTGAAATAAAACATAAGCGAAATCCGTCTCACCTGTATTTGTGCGATATATATTATTAGTATAATCGACAGGAATCACAAAATATCTATACCCTGTCAGAGCAATATATCATTATCAGTGTAAGCAGCAGTCCTATTGTTGTAATTCCGTCGAATTTGTGTACGCAGGAAATCCACCTTCATCATCATCGGGTAAATCATCAGCCAAATCAGAATTGCCATAGGAATGGAAATGCCTGCAAATTCAAATTTGTTCAGGAATTCGGGTATGTCTACACTTTCACGTAAGCATTGCTTGCGGGCCTTATTGTTTTCAGAAAATGTGTAAAATCATCTCAAAAACATTTTATAAAATGTGTAAAACGCTATTGATATACCTCTTAAAAAGTGGTATAATACTGTTAGCAAGGAGCGTGATTATGTGAAACGTAACGCAATAGAACAGCTTTTACAGTGGAAAAACAGTACTGACCGTAAGCCTCTCGTGCTTAAAGGTGCAAGACAGGTCGGAAAAACCTGGCTTATGGAGGAATTCGGCAGGCTGTATTATGAGGATACATTTTATTTCAACTTTGATGAAGAAGACGAATTGAAATCTCTCTTTGAAACGAACAAAAATCCTCATCGGATTGTTGAATTACTGGGACTTATCAAGGGAAAAAAGATTCTTCCCGAAAAGCATCTGATTATATTTGATGAAGTGCAGGAATGCTCCGAAGCTCTGAACTCTTTGAAATACTTCTGTGAAAAAGCAACCGAGTATCATATTATTTCAGCGGGAAGTTTGCTCGGCACTTTACTTGCAAAGCCTAAGTCATACCCTGTGGGCAAAGTAAATCTTCTGAATATCAGTCCTATGACCTTTGATGAGTTTCTTGCCGCTACGGACGAAGGACTGTATTCTTACTATAACAGCATTGAAAAAGGACAGCATATTGAGGAAATTTTCCACCAAAAACTGCTTGACGCATATAATTTTTATCTGATAATAGGCGGTATGCCTGAATGTGTGCAGTCCTGGATAACACACAAAGACCCTGCCGAAATCTCCCGTATTCAGCAGGAATTGATTGAATTATATGAAAATGATTTCTCAAAGCACAATGGAAAAGTCAACAGTGGACGTATTCTGATGGTGTTCCGAAGCCTTGTAACCCAACTTTCAAAGGATAATGAAAAATTCGTTTACGGCTGTGTTCGTGAGGGGGCAAGAGCAAGGGAATTTGAGGAGGCTATTGAGTGGCTTGTATCAGCAGGTATGGTTCTGCGTATATATAATGTAAGCAAACCAGAGCACCCGCTTAAAGCATTCGAGCAGTTAAATCACTTCAAACTTTTTATGTTTGATGTGGGTTTAATGAAGCACATGGCAGCAATCAGTAACGAGGCAATTCTGCTCAAATCAGATTATCAGTTCAAAGGTGCGTTGACAGAAAACTATGTGTTACAGCAGATAAAATCGCTGTATGACACAGTACCGAAGTATTACGCTCCCACTGCCACAAGTGAGATTGACTTTATTGTTCAGAATGGAATGGATATTATTCCGATTGAGGTCAAGGCGGGAGAAAGCGTAACCTCTGCAAGTTTTAAAAGCTATCTCAGGGAGCATAAACATGCAAAGGCTGTGCGTTTCTCTAAGCTTGGATATGAACATAATGAAAGCTTTGTAAATATGCCGCTTTATCTTGCAAATAAAATGAATAAACTTATCTAATATCTGTTTTTTATTGTCCGTTGTCCACCGCTTAAAAATCCGTGGACAAAATACAAAAATCCCGCTGAAATCCGATTTTCACGAATATCAGCGGGATTTTATAATTATTCGTTAAATGCCGTAGTTAAGCCGTTTGAAGCTTACTTCATAGCTTCTTCTACAGCAACTGCGCAAGCAACTGTAGCGCCAACCATTGGGTTGTTACCCATACCGATGAGGCCCATCATTTCTACGTGAGCAGGAACTGATGAAGAACCGGCAAACTGAGCATCACTGTGCATTCTGCCCATTGTATCTGTCATACCGTATGAAGCAGGACCTGCAGCCATGTTATCAGGGTGAAGTGTACGACCTGTACCGCCGCCTGAAGCAACTGAGAAGTACTTCTTGCCAGCGTCTGTTCTTTCCTTCTTGTAAGTACCTGCAACAGGGTGCTGGAATCTTGTTGGGTTTGTTGAGTTACCTGTGATAGAAACGTCAACGTTTTCCTTCCACATGATTGCAACGCCTTCTGTTACGTCGTTAGCACCGTAGCAGTTTACCTTTGCACGGAGACCGTTTGAGTAAGCCTTGCGGAATACTTCCTTAACTTCGCCAGTGTGATAGTCCATTTCTGTTTCAACGTATGTGAAGCCGTTGATTCTGGCAATAATCTGTGCAGCGTCCTTGCCGAGACCGTTAAGGATTACGCGGAGAGGAGTCTTACGAACCTTGTTTGCCTTTTCTGCGATACCGATAGCACCTTCAGCAGCAGCGAATGATTCGTGACCTGCGAGGAATGCGAAGCATTCTGTTTCTTCTTCGAGGAGCATCTTACCGAGGTTACCGTGACCAAGACCAACCTTTCTCTGGTCAGCAACTGAGCCAGGGATACAGAAAGCCTGGAGACCTTCACCGATAGCTGCAGCAGCGTCAGCAGCCTTTGTGCAGCCCTTCTTGATTGCGATAGCGCAGCCTACTGTGTAAGCCCACTTAGCATTTTCAAAGCAGATAGGCTGAATGCCTTCTACCAGCTTGTAAATGTCGAGGCCCTTAGCCTTACATACATCAGCACACTCTTCAATAGAGTTGATGCCGTATTCTTTGATTACAGCGAGAATCTGCTTCTCTCTTCTGTCATATGATTCAAATAAAGCCATTGTTGAGTTCCTCCTTATTCTTTTCTTGGGTCAACGATCTTTACTGCATCAGCAACTCTGCCGTACTGACCCTGAGCCTTTTCAAATGCTGTGTTAGCGTCATCGCCGGCCTTAATGAAATCCATCATCTTACCGAAGTTTACAAACTTATAGCCGATGATTTCGTTGTCTTCGTTAAGAGCAAGACCTGTTACATAACCGTCTGTCATCTCGAGGTAACGAGGACCCTTTGCAAGTGTACCGTACATTGTACCAACCTGTGAACGGAGGCCCTTACCGAGGTCTTCAAGACCTGCACCGATTACGAGACCGTCTTCAGAGAAAGCACTCTGTGAACGACCGTAAACGATCTGGAGGAAGAGTTCTCTCATAGCTGTATTTATAGCGTCACAAACGAGGTCTGTGTTGAGAGCTTCAAGAATTGTTCTGCCAGGAAGAATTTCAGAAGCCATAGCTGCTGAGTGTGTCATACCTGAACATCCGATTGTTTCAACGAGACATTCCTGAATAACGCCTTCCTTAACGTTAAGTGTGAGCTTACATGTACCCTGCTGAGGAGCACACCAGCCTACACCGTGTGTAAAACCGGAAATATCCTTGATTTCCTTTGCCTTAACCCATTTTGCTTCTTCAGGAATTGGAGCAGCACCATGAGCAACGCCCTGAGCGATAGGGCACATTGTTTCAACTTCATGAGAATAATTCATATTCTTAAACTCCTTTCAGTATTATGCTGTTATTACGCATTACTGTTTTATTATACTACATGATACGGTTTTTTTCAAGTATTTTTGCTCTTATTTTTCTTTACTTTTAATATTAGTTCTGATATAATGTACATAATGTAATTTTTTTCAGAAAAGGAGAAATAAACTTATGAAAAATGCGATAATTATGGTAAGTATTCTTTGTGCTGTAATTATTTTTACAGTGCTTATACTCAGTTCCGCTATGGAAAATCCTGAAAAAAACTATAACGAAAGTGAAAACTACGGTTATTCTGATTTGCTGAAGGATGCTGATTTTGAACTCGTTATAGTTACATCGGAAAAAAATTTCTGGGACCGTGTGGCTGCACTGAAAGCAACAGAAGCCCCGGAATTTATTGCTGTAACTGATGAAGAAGGAAATCCTGTAACTGACGAAAATGGAAACGAAGTAACATGTACGGCTGAAATACAGTATGACGAAAATTCCGGCATGACAGGAATTACGGACGAAGAGAGCGATAATCCTGTAACAGAAATTCCGGACCAGGAAAATGAAAATCCTGTAACAGAAATCCCCGACGAAAAACAGAGATAAACTTCTTATACCGAATAATTATGAAATTCAAAAGAGGTGTACCGAAATAAAACAGTACACCTCTTAAATTTTGTTTTACATACGGCAATAATCACTGTTCATTTTCAGTACTGTTTTTTCCGCCGTTCTTTACTCTGTTGATTGCCTGTGTTGTTCTCTTTACATCCTGCAGACCATTTTCAAAATATTTTTCAGCATCACCAAGCATTCTGTCAACATAGCTGCTTGTGGCATTTTTAATTTCCTGTGAACGTGACTTTGCCTGGGAAAGAATCTCAAGTGCTCTCTGCTTGGCTTCCTTGACGATAGTATCACCGGAAACAAGCAGTTTTGCTCTTTCTTCTGCCTGCTGTACAATCTTCTCTGCTTTTTCTTCAGCTTCCTTAATAATTCTCTCACAGTCAAAATCAATAAGCTTGGCGCGTTTAATCTCCTGAGGAATATTAAGTCTGATATCATCGATAAGTTCCTTTAATCTTTCTGAGTCAATAAGAACTTTACTCTGTGAAAAAGGCATCGGTGCAGATTTTTCGAGTAATTCCTCCATCTGCTCAAGTATTTCATCAATATTGTTCATATCAGCCGCTTCAGACACGGAGCCTGAAACTCTCTCCTTTCATCAAATAAATATGCCTGATAATTCAGATTTTATTAACATTTGCTATGCGGGACATGATATTTTCTCTGATAGCGTCGGGAACAAAACTGCTTATATCTCCGCCGAAGGCTGCAATCTGCTTTACAACGCTTGAACTGAGATACATATTTTCTGTGCTGGTAGTAAGAAATACGGTCTCGGCATCAGGATAAAGCTTTTTGTTTGCAAGTGCCATCTGAAATTCATATTCGAAGTCACTTACCGCTCTCAGCCCCTTTACTATTGCACATGCTCCAACATCTCTGACATAGTCTGCAAGAAGGCCATCAAGTATGTCAATAACTACATTGTCCATATCCGATGTAACATCCATAATCATCTTGATTCGTTCAGTAGGAGTAAACATAGGTTGTTTGGCGAGATTTGAGGAAACAAGTATTATTACCTTGTCAAACAGCCCGGATGCCCGGTTAAAAATATCAATATGACCATAAGTAACTGGATCAAAACTACCCGGACAAACTGCTATTCTGCGCACTAAAAACACCTCTAATCCGTAATATTACTGTTCATCACTATTATATATAAACTGACTAATTTCTATTTTACCATATTTATATTTCTTTTTCAAGACCAGAGGGCCAAAATTAGCCGGGAGTTCAAGTTTCTGTTCGTGTTCACATATAACCCTTCCTCCTTCATTGATATGACTTTCAAGAAGAGGAAGGACCTTTTCAAGAATACCCATGTTATACGGAGGATCAAGGAATACGATATCGTACATACCACAATCGGTTTTAAGAAAATCTATTGAATCCATATACACAACTCTGCTTCTGTCCGTAAACTCCGCAGATGCGATATTTTCAGTAATGATGTTTACTGATGCCTTTGACTTGTCTACAAATACAGCCTTTTCTGCTCCGCGGCTTAGTGCCTCAAGACCGAGCTGCCCGCTTCCGCCGAAAAGATCAAGGACCGTAGCTCCCGGAACGGAAAACTGTATTGATGAAAAAACGGCTTCCTTTACTTTGTCGGTTGTTGGTCTTACGTCATTGCCTTCAAGGGTTTTTAATTTTTTTCCGCGTGCAGTACCTGCAATAATACGCATATATGAGCTCTCCTTAGAATTGATATACAAATAAATTATACTATATTTTTGATGCTGAATCAAGATGAAAATTAAAGTATAAGAATTAATTCGGCGGCGGTTTCGGGGGAAATGCCGGCAACAGTGCTTACTTCTTCGGGAGTGGAATTTTTTATAGCATCGACTGTACGGAAGTGCTGCATAAGTTTGGCGGCTTTTTTCGGACCAATTCCCTTTACCGAGGTAAGCCGGGCATCAAAGGTTATTTTTGAATGAAGTTTTTTCTGATAGGTTATCGCCACGCGGTGCATCTCGTCCTGAATATTTGTGAGAAGGGTAAATGCTGATTTAAGACTTGAAACGGAAATTTCTTCGCCGCCTGTGGAAATCGCCCTTGTTCTGTGCTTGTTGTCCTTTACTATACCAAATACTGGAGTATCTATCCCCATCTGCCTCAGATACGGTTCGACTGCATTTACCTGACCTTTGCCACCGTCAAGAAAAATAAGGTCAGGTTTTCTCCTGAAACCTTCATCTTCTTCATTTTCATCAAGAAATCTGATGAATCTTCGTTCAAGAACCTCATGCATACATGCATAGTCATTCTGAACCGCAACATTTTTTATGGAAAATCTTTTATACATTTTTTTCAGAGGTCTTCCGTGTTCAAATACTACCATACTCGCACACATAGCCGAGGAACCGAGATTGGAAATATCGTATGCTTCAATGTACTCCGGTGGCTTTGGAAGTCCGAGAAGTTTTGAAAGCTGTTCCAGGGCAATAATCTCCCTGCCTGTTCTTCCGGCTCGTACCGAGAGAAATTCACTTGCATTGTTACGTGCAAGCATGATGTACTTCATCATATTTCCCTTCTGACGATACTGAATATGAACCGCATGACCTGATTTTTCCTTAAGCAGTTCAGAAATCATCCGTGAATCTTCAGCTTCATATTCTGTAAAAATGTTTTTCGGTGTATCGTGGCCGGTGGAATAATACTGCATGATAAAGTCACTGTACAGTGAGGAATCATTTTCGGCATCTTCAAAGAAATATGAGTTCTTGTCAACCAGTCTCCCGTTTCTGTATACAATAACAGAAACACAGGTCCCCTCCGGACTGGCTGCCGATGCAATTATATCTGTGCTTTCAAGTTCAGGATCAAATATTTTCTGGGTTTCAGCGGCCTTTGTAACTGATGAAATACGGTCACGAAGCATAGCAGCCTTTTCAAACTCAAGGTTTTCAGCAGCTTTTTCCATCTCCGCTCTGAGTTTTTCAACAGATTCACGGCTTCCCGTTTTAATATATTCAACAGCTTCATTTACTATCTCTGCATAGTCTGATTCTGAAATTTTACCCATGCACACTCCCATGCACTGCTTTATATGATAATTCAGACACGGTCTTTTACCGGCAGAAGAAGTACACGGAAATTTTTTCTTGCATACAGGAAGCATAAAAACCTTGTTTGCTTCCGTAACAGTCTGCTTTGTTACCCCGGGGCTTGTGTACGGACCAAGAGTAATCCCACCCGGAACAACTCTTTTCTCTGCGGTTATTCTCGGATATTTTTCATCGGATATATGAATATAGTGATATCCCTTGTCATCTTTCAAAAGAATGTTGTACTTTGGTTTATGCTGCTTGATAAGGCTGCATTCCAGAACAAGAGCTTCATATTCAGTGTCGGTAACAATGAAATCATAGTCATAAACATTTTCAACCATCTTTGCCACCTTTGGAGTATGATCAGCTGATACTCTGAAATAACTTGTGACACGTTTTTTCAGATTTTTCGCCTTACCGATATAGATGATCTCCCCATCACTGTTTTTCATCCTGTACACACCGGGAAAGTCTGTCAGTTTCGCTGTTTTTTCACGGAGATATTCGAGACGGTCATTCATAGTATTTCTGCCTTGAATCTGAAAAATCTTCTTGCCTTGCCGCCGACTGTATTTTTATACTGCATAAGTCCGAGCTTCTCAACAAGCAGTCTTGTTCCCTTTTCCGCTTTTTCCTTAAATTCCATCTCTATTTCATAATCACATTTTCCAAGATAGAAGTTTACATCAAAATCAATGGAAAGTGAATCGGATGGTCTGATACTTGTACGGTGAGTAACGAGATTTCCCTGGAGCGAGAAAGGAATCCATGCATATTTTCCGTTGTCAAGAGTAATATCATTTCGAACGGCGTCTATCTTCTCGGTATGTTCTGTACAGGTTGAAAAATCATTTCCTGTAAGCTGCTGAGCTTCCTTAAGTTCAAGCTTAAGTCCCTCTTCTGTCTGACGTATTCTGAGAGTAGTGTGATTGTCAAGAAGGTAGCGTTCAGCAGTATCATAATAATAGTTTATCTGTACCTTTTCATTGTAATCCGCTTCTGTATAATTTTCTTTAATCATTTCAAGTATACTGTAAAAAACCTCTTTGTCAACGAGAAATTTATATTCAGTTTCCTTCATGGCAATTCTCCTTTTTAAAGTTTATTTTCCTGATTTTTTATTTTCTTCTTTCTTCATTTCAAAAAGCTTTGTATAAACAGAAAGCACATCGTTTCTCAGCGTGTTTTCAATCTTTTCACCGCCGTAAATTACCCGGTCAAAAATTTCAACTGTACTGTCAATATCCATGCCGTAAACTTCTCTGATATATTTTCCGGTTTCGGCTGATGTTGTGCATGGTTCAAGCCCGAAAAGCTTTCTTATTTTCACAAAAATCATCTCAACGGATTTTTCATCCGATGATTTTTTTACTCTGTATAAAAACAGTTTTTCAGCAAACACCGGATATATGAATTTGTTAATAACAAGAATCAAGAGGATAAGAGCCACAGCTGAGGCAGATACATATGCGGACATTCTTAAGTCAAATGATGTACCTGTTTCAGTCTGACCAATCTGAGTCGGTTCAAATGACATCCATCCAAATCCTGAAATATACAGCTCCGGAAAAGCATGAAGATCACTGTCTTTTACTGTTACAATACCGTTTTCATCCGGGTCATGAAGATGTATTCCTTCAGCATATCTTGCCGGAATTCCGGCCTCTCTTGAAAGAAGTACCATAGCTGTAGCATAATCAGAACATATACCTGTCTTCCCCTCTGTCAGGAAAAATTCCATGTTATAATTTTCAGGTTTTTTATAACTTAAGCTGTAAACAAAATCATTTTCATTAAAATAATTCTGAATGGCTAATGCCTTCTCATAGTCTGAATCCTTTTTTCTGACTATCTTTTCCGCAATACTGTGAACTGACTCAGGCAGGCTGACAGAATATTCATCAAGATACACCATTGATGACCGGTAATCGCGGTAATACGCATCAAGCACATCTGAATATCCGGTTACTTCGTTTTCCTCAAGTATATCACGGATATCATCGATAAATTCCGGAAAATTCTCATTATTCAGGTTCAGGACAATCTGCTGCATACCCTTATCATCTATAAAACTGTCTGAATAATATTTTACTGTGTAGTTAAATCCCGATGTACCATCTGCGAAAAGCATTCCCTGAGACGCTCTGTAAACACTGATGTCTGACGGAGTAGTAACGCTGTAGGAAAGAACCGGTGTGTAAAAATATTTTGACGGTACCCTCGAAGACAGCATTGTAAAGCTCTTTCTGCAGTCTGTATCAGTTTTCCATTTTATATCCGAAAGATTGTATTTTTCAGCAAATTCCTCATCCAGTAAAGCAGCCTCAGAAACTGATTTATAAAAATCCGCAGGATTAAGCATTTCAGCATAGGTATCTGAAATTTCATATCCGCTTACTTCTTCTTCTGATGTTCTCCATATATTATTATCAAAATCGTAAAGACTGTATGTCTGTGATTTGAGATTTAAAGGCACTTCATCAGACTTTATTTCATAAAGTTTTATATCTGAGGAACCGGAATATATACCTGAAGATGAAGCTGTCTCCGAAACAATACCAAGGCGCTTAAGCATATAGT
This sequence comes from Oscillospiraceae bacterium, assembly GCA_030533325.1. Taxonomy (GTDB): domain Bacteria; phylum Bacillota; class Clostridia; order Oscillospirales; family Ruminococcaceae; genus HUN007. Next base: position 11,294 of record JAUNJJ010000061.1, on the reverse strand, counting down.
CAGTTATCCGTTCTGATTCAAATACAGTCTCAACCCAGGAATTATCTATATTGATGTCCGGTTTCGGTACTACGACGGCAATGAGTGACGTAAATGCGAGAAACAGAATCATTGATTTTCTGTAACCTTTTTCTGCAATAAACTTCTGTCGCGGCTTAGGGGTTATCTGCCTGCAGTGAATCATAAGTGCCATATACATAACCAGAAGGATAAGTGCAAATATAACAGGAACCTGTGTCCCTTCCTTTCTGTATACAGCAAACGGAATAAGCGTTATCATGAAAGTCATGGATATTCTGTATCTGACTGCAGAAAAATAATAAACTGTTGATGCTATAAAAAAATTTATTATAATAAAAGTTGCTGCTATATATGGCACGGAAAAATCAACAAGTGCCTGCGGTGAAAGAAACCATATAAAATAATCTATACTGCTTTTATTATTCCCGGTTTTCAGGGCAATCATAACCATCAGAGCAATTGAAACAAACGAACCGAGAATAGATATGAATCTCATCAGCATGGATTTTTTAGCTATATAAGTGTAAAATGAAAATACAGTTGTCTGTATTACCGAAGTAATAATCATAAAAAGCCAGAGGTATTCCGGACTGTAAACATACATGCAGCATGTAACGATAAAAAAACATAATATCAGCGGAACTGTATTTTTTTTCAGTCCCTCCTTATAGAATTCCAGCATCATATTCCCCCTGTTATATTACTCTGTTCAGTGAAAAATCATCTCTCTGAAGCCAGAGCTCAGTAACCGGAACAGTATCCGCCCCGTACACCTGTTCAGGAATAACAACTTTTACACTGTTCCCACCGGTAACTGAAGCCTCTGCTTTGCCTGCAAGTTCTTCTGATACTCCTGCAGCATAAACAATATTTACTTCTGACGACTTGGAAGTTTCATCATGCTGAAGACAAATATTTCCCGGATTATCCATGTATCTGAATATCTCTCCGGATATCCTCTCAATATCATCATATGAGGTTACACTTTCAGTATGCATGATTCCTGAACGCGGATACACAAAAACACATTCTATGCCGTTTTTTATACATTCATTAAGAAGCGAAAGAGCTCCCTCTGTAATCTGTTCAAGTACACTCAGACCTGAACGTTTTTTTCTGTCCTCTCCGAACTGTGTGATATCAAGAATAATATTCGGCAGAGTTATCCCCCCGGATTCATCCTTTCGTACAAAGAGTTCATTCCTTTTTGAAGAAAGTTTCCAGTTTATTTTCTTCAGTGAATCTCCCGGAACATAGCTTCTGTACTCATATCCCGGAACCGCAGTTCTTCCTGAAACATAAACCGAACTGTTATCATCATCATTATCCGGAAGAGTTGAATATATGCTGTGTATTATCCCGCCGTAATCATCAGCTTCACGAATTTCCGGCATAATAATAATATTTTCTGATATCTCAGAGGTACGTATTCTGAATCTGAAAATTCCAAGATAATCAGTAATATAATATTTTCCCAGTGAAACAACTGCATTTCCGCATACTTCAGGTACAAGTTCAATATCTATTGAAATATCCCTGTTTTCAGACATTGAAAATCTGTAAACATCAAATTCCGGTCTGCGAAAATGTTCTGAAACCGTAAGCTCAAAGCTTATAACCGGAAGAGGAAGAAATGTATCCTTTGATACATGAATACTAAACGTGCTTCTGCAGTTCTTTTTCAGGATATTTTCATCCGTAACAAATTCAAAGTTCATTTTACGTGATGCATAAACGGTCAGAAAAACAGATACTACCGGAACGACAATAAGAAACACAGTCATAATACTGCCTGCATTCCGGTCAAAAAGAACCGCATATGTCATCGCAGAAAACAAAACCACAATATATGAAAAAACTGCTTTCATAAAATGCCATACCTCCTGCTTTTAAGTAGTCGGGACAGCCGCAGTGCTCAGTATTCTGTTTACAAAGCCGGATGAATTTTTATACTTTGTTTTTCCCTTTACATTAAGAATAATTCTGTGTGACAATACACTTTCCGCAATAAACTTTACATCATCAGGGGTTACAAAATCTCTTCCGTCAATAAAAGCAACTGCTTTGGACGCCTTGTAAAGTGTAATACTTCCACGGGGACTTACTCCAAGAACAGCAACATCAGTATCGCGGGTTGCTCTTACAATATCAGTAATATATCTCTTTACGGCAGGAGAAACTTTTACCTTTTTCATTTCCTCCTGAAGCTCAAGAATATCATCAAGAGAGATTACAGCCCGTTTTATACTGTCAGAAGGATTTCCGAATTCTGTTCTCTCAATGATTTTAAGTTCTTCCTCAGCACTTGGGTATCCCATGCTTACTTTCATAAAAAATCTGTCCATCTGTGCCTCAGGGAGATGATATGTACCGTATGTTTCAACCGGATTCTGTGTAGCCATAACCATAAACGGAGAAGGAAGTTTATGAGTCTCACCATCGAGACTTATCTGCCCTTCTTCCATAATTTCAAGGAGACTTGACTGTGCCTTCGGGGAGGCTCTGTTTATCTCGTCGGCCAGAAGGAAATTACAAAGTGCCACTCCGGGTCTGTATTCAGTTTCTCCTGTATGCTGATTTATCATAGTAAATCCGACTATATCTGAAGGCATAATATCAGGTGTCATCTGAATTCGGTTAAACTTTCCGCCAAGAGACTTTGAAAGTGAAGAAATTAGCTGTGTCTTCCCTACTCCCGGAACATCTTCAATCAGAACATGTCCTCCGCACAGCATGGAAGCTATTATTTTTATAATAACATCATCTTTTCCGACAATTGAAATGCTGATATTATCTTTAAGAAGTTTAATCTTTTCATTCATTGTTATACCCCTCATCTCTCGCAAATAAAGTCTATTCATTAATTATAACAAAAACTATCAGCTAATTCAATACCATATAAACAAAAAATCAGAAACGGAAAAAAATCCATCTCTGATTTTTTCATATTACATTAATTTTTAGAACTGGATATTAAACGGATCGTATCTCTTTACAGCAGAACTGTTGAAACTTACTGTATAAGCATCAGCCCATTCAACTGCCATCTTTTCAAATTCTTCCATAAACATCTCTGTGAGAATTGTTGTTCTCTGGTCTCCTTCAAAAAAATCCTTTCTTTCGAGAATGTCGAGACGCTTTATAACATATATGCAGGAGTTGTCTTCATCTTCAACCAGAACTGCCTTTCCGTCAACTGCACAGTCATTGAATACTGCATTGTTTACCTTTTCAGAAGGCTGATATCCATCTTCTTCCGAACCCTTCTTATAAATATTTTCATTAGCATACGGATCTGCTTCTGTATCTTCTGTTTCCTCAGGTTCTTCTGTTTCTTCCGCTGTTGTTACCTCAGCCTCTTCCTCCTCTTCAGCTGTTGTCACATCAGCCTCTTCTTCCCCTTCAGCTTCTGTAGCCTCAGCCTCTTCTTCCTCTTCAGCTGTTGTTACTTTTGCTTCTTCACCAGCAGTTTCTTCAGCGTCTGCATCATTTGTTTCAGCCTCAGATGTTTCAGCGTCTGTATCTGATTCTTCTGTTTCAGCTGTTTCTTCAGGAACAGTTGTTACTTCCGGAGCTGTTGTTACTGCAGCTTCTTCAGAATTTTCCTCATTTTCTGCTGCCTCTTCTTCAGCTGCAGCTTCTTCGGCAAGCTTGTCCTTGTATTCCTGGTATTCTTCTATAAGTTCGTCAAAATCACTGCCGGAGTTAGCCTTCTTCAGATAATCCTCAGCCATCTTCTTAACGTCTTTCTTTTCATCATCGCTGAGCTCTGTGCCTTCTGAATCCTTAAGGTCAAACTTTATTGTTTTAACTCTTGAGTAATTTCCTTCAAGGTATGCGCCTATTTCAGGATCGGCACATTCCTTTTCGCCGCCTTCTCCGTAGTAGTGAAGGAAAACGGCTTCCTTTTTATAATCGAACTCAACAATCTGTCTGAACGAATCCTTACCGATACCGTTCTTTTCATAATTTTCAGCATAATACTGCCAGTAACTTTCTGAAATATTTTCTATAGTGGATTCATCTTCAGCAGAAAGTGAAAGTCCAAGCTCATCAAACTTTTTATTAACTGCCATAAAAATCTTAACCTTCTCTTCAGCATGACTGTTTATCCACTGTGTGATATCAGTGCCTTCAACCGTCATTGTCTTAAGAAGCTTTATATCAGAAATATCGAGTTCTTCATTGTCTTCCTTAAGCTTTGAAGTTGCTTCACTGTAAGCTTCTGTCTGATAGAAAATGTACACTCCGGAATTAAGAGTCATATCCTCACACTTTGCTATCCAGGCTGTTGATTCACCACATCCTGTTGCTGCAAATATCATAGTAAACGCTGTAGCAGCAGCAAGTATTTTCTTATAAAAAGATTTTTTAATAGACATTATAAAAAAACTCCTTCGTTTGATTTTTATTCATATACTTGTTTATTATACTATATTTCTTCTGATAAGTCCATAGCAAAGTAAAATTTTTTTCTTTTTTTCACACTTTTTTTAACAGCACTTCATTTTCAGAACGGTTTATGGTATAATGTACATATCATTATTTCTCACAGGAAGGAACTGATTTCAATGGATACATCAGTTATTATAGTATCAGCAGGAAGTTCAACAAGAATGCAGGGACAGAATAAACAGCTTGCTCTTGTCGGCGGAATTCCCGTTGCAGCACGTTCAATGATGGCATTTGAAAGATGCGAAAGTGTTGCTGAAATAATCGTTGTAACACGTACGGAAGATATTGAAACAATGAAGCAGCTTGCAGAACAATACAATATCACAAAGCTTTCATGTATTGTTTCCGGCGGAAATACACGTCAGGAAAGCGTACTTAACGGTGTCAGAAAAATATCAGATGGCACGAAAATGATAGCCGTACACGACGGAGCGCGACCTCTCGTTACACCTGAAAATATAGAAAGGACTATTGCTGATGCAAGAGTTTTCAGTGGTGCCGTACTCGGTGTGCCGGTAAAGGATACAATAAAAACCGTATCAGATGGTCTTATCACTGATACCCCGCCGCGCTCATCACTGTACATAACACAGACACCGCAGGTATTTAAACGCTCAGTATATCTTCGTGCTGTGGAGTTTGCGTCAAGAAACTATCTTGACTTTACAGATGACTGTCAGCTTGCTGAAGCAATCGGCGTAAAAGTGTGCATGACCACAGGCGACTATAAAAACATAAAGATAACAACACCTGAAGACATAGCCATAGCAGAGGCTATTCTCAATTCATAAGGAGGAAAAAGTATGTTCAGAACAGGACACGGATATGATGTTCACAAACTTGTTGAAAACCGGGCTCTTATACTCGGGGGAGTAAATATTCCCCATGAAAAAGGACTTCTCGGACATTCGGACGCTGACGTTCTCCTTCACGCAGTAATGGATGCCCTTCTTGGAGCAGCAGCCCTCGGAGATATCGGAAAGCATTTTCCTGATACAGATGAAAGATACAAGGGAGCAGACAGCATGAAACTGCTTTCTGAAGTTTCAGCACTTATAGGAAATCAGGGTTACAGAATTGAAAATATTGACTCTACAGTTATCGCTCAGGCTCCTAAACTTGCACCATATATTGAAACAATGAGAAAAAACATTGCCAAAGCAGCCGGATGCAGCCCTGATGCTGTCAATGTAAAGGCTACCACGGAGGAACATCTTGGATTTACCGGTGAAAAACTTGGCATATCCGCTCATGCCGTATGCCTCATTTCAAAAGATTAACCTTGCTGCTTTAAATCCGGTATGACTTTTTTCAATCAAATTCGTCACAGCTCACATCTCCGGGCATATACTGAAAATATGGAGAGGTGATAACTATGACACTTTTTTTTCGCAGTCATACCGCTGCAATGAAGGCATCAGCACTGCTTTCAGAAAATAAAATTCAAAATACGACCGGAAAAAGCACGGTCAGAAACTTAGGCTGTGTTTATACTGCAGAAATCAGAAATGACTTTGAAAAAGCTCAGACTCTGTTAAAGGAAAATGGAATAAACTATATTTCAGGAACCGGAGGAATGCGCTATGAACACAAATCTGATTAACTTCGACAACGCAGCAACAACATTTCCGAAGCCGCCTGAAGTGCGGAATTCCGTTGTTTATGCCATGAACAACTATGGCGGAAGCTCAGGAAGAGGCGGACATATGCTTGCTGCACGAACTTCAGAGATGGTTTTCCGTACACGGCGTGCTGCAGCTGAATTTTTCGGAGCCGATACAGAAAATGTCATATTCTGCTCAAGCTGTACACATGCACTCAACACTGCAATAAAAGGCGTACTTCGACCGGGAGATCATGTAATTACAAGCAGCCTTGAGCACAACTCTGTGATACGTCCTCTGACTGAACTTCAGCAGCGGGGGCTTATAAGTTTTTCCGTTGCCGGAGTATATGATGATGATGAAAAAACTGCTGAATCATTCAGGAACTCCGTAAACAGCAGAACAAAGGCTGTAGTGTGCACCGCAGCAAGCAATGTAACAGGACAGATTCTTCCTGTAAAACTCATCTCTGAAATATGCGCAAAAAACAATATCTGTCTCATAGTCGACGGAGCACAGGCATGCGGAGTAATACCACTTAACCTTAAGGATTACGGTATAAATATTCTCTGTACAAGCGGACACAAGGGACTTTACGGAATAACAGGAACAGGGCTGCTTATTACTGACGGAAAGTTCAGCATTCATCCGCTTATGCAGGGCGGAACCGGCAGCGGTTCTCTTGAGCCTGTTCAGCCCGAATATATGCCTGACTCTCTCGAAAGCGGCACACTCAATACCTGTGGCATAGCATCACTTGAGGCAGGCATTGGTTTTATATCAAAAATGACAACTGAAAAAATAAAACAGTACGAGGACAGACTGGTTAATATTTTTCTGTCGGAAGCAGAAAAATACAGTAACTTAATACTTTACAGACCGGTTCACTCCGAATGTGTTCCTATTGTTTCATTTAATATAGCTGATATTCCATCCGATAAAACGGCCGAAATTCTAAGCAGCCGCGGATTCTGCCTCAGAGCAGGATTTCACTGCTCAGCAATGGCACACCGTACTCTTGGCACTGAAACAGGAACAGTCAGATTTGCTCCGTCAGTTTTCAACAGTGAAGCAGATGTGAAAAAATTATGTCAGGAAATAAAAAAAATCAAATACCCTATTGAAAAAATATAAAATTATGATAAAATAATAGTATGTATATTTTTTACACTATTCGGGCTTATGCCCGATACATAACAAAAATAAGGAAGTGAAGCCATTGCATCTGAGTGGAACTCTCGGCTCCGTATGGAATGTATTAAAAACACTTAAACCTGTTGATGTAATAGATATAGCCCTTTTATCATTTATAATCTTCAAACTGATTAAAATAATCCGCGAAACCCGTGCAGGACAGCTTGCAAAAGGAATCGTATTCCTGCTTATTGCCTATTTTACCTGTGCTGTTTTCAAACTGAAGACAATGGAATTTCTTCTTACAGTTATACTTAACAACGGATTTATAGCGATTTTGATTATGTTTCAGCCTGAGATGCGGCGCACGCTTGAAAGAGTAGGACGTACAAGTATGTCAAAATTCTCTTTTCTTTCTGAACATACAGAAGATTATGTCACAAAGTGGGAAAATGCAATTGACGTAATCTGTGAATCATGTGAAGAACTCTCCGCAACAAAAACAGGAGCACTTTTTGTCCTTGAAAGAAAAACCCGTCTCGGCAACGAAATAAGCTCAGGTACCATAATAGACAGTAAACCAAGCAAGGAACTTTTCGGAACTATTTTCTATCCTAAAACACCTCTTCATGACGGAGCTGTTATAATGCGTGACGGTATGATACATGCAGCAGCCTGCTATCTTCCTAAACCGGAGCGCGAGGAACTTATTAACAAAAGACTCGGCACACGACACAGAGCGGCAATAGGAATGAGCGAGAACTCAGATGCAGTTATTGTTGTTGTTTCCGAGGAAACCGGAACCATATCCGTTGCAGTTGACGGAAAAATATTCAGGAACTTCACTCCAAAGTCTCTCGGAATTTTCCTGAATGACCTTATGATAAATGACAAATCAGAAGAAAACCAGAACAGAAAAAAAGGTTTCCTTCAGATATTCAGGAGGGACAGGCAGTGAAACAGATACTTAAGAAAACAAAAAGGTTTCTGCAGAAGGCCTCCGAAAAAGATTCGGTTATGCTTATACTTTCAGTTCTTTTTGCAGTTATGCTGTGGAGCTACATAGTAAGCCGTGAATATCCGGATGCCCGGGAAGTTATAAAAGGAGTACAGATAGACTATGAAGCAAGCATATCCGGAACTCCGGCTGAAGCAGAAGGATACCGAATATATGACGCAGATGTATCTGAAGTCGACATTCTTGTCGTAGCTAACAGAACAAAGCTGGGTGATCTTGACAAAAGCATGTTCTATGCCAAGGTAAGTGCGGACAACTACAACGGTGAACAACCTGTTACTGCAAGAATCCAGCTTTACAAATCAGAAGACAACGATATCGACTGTGATTACCGTCTGACAGATGTAAAAAAGGCAAAGGTATACTTTTATAAGGAAATAACAAGAACACTTGATGTTTCCGTAAAAGCACCGGGTATTACTGCTGCAGAGGGATACAAACTCAAGAGTCTCACATGTGACCAGATTTCAGTTACCGGTCCTGAACCTTATGTAAATATGATAAGCGGATGCACACTGGAAATTCCCCAGAATGTAGCCTATGACACGAGAAAGTCCATACCCGTAACTGTATCACTCAGTAATCTCACCTTCACAAACGAGGACGGTGATGATATAAACAATCTTATAAAACCCTACTTTTCGAAAGATCAGTTCCGCATAAACAAGAAGGAACTTTCAGTAATGGTCAACATATCCATGGTCAAGAACCTTGATATCACATACCGTCTCTCAGAAGTTCCTGAATATTTCAATCAGAAATTTATTACTGACAGACTTTCACTAAGTACTTCTGTTATCTCGGTGTCTTCAGATGATCCTTCGATACAGGAAATAGACAACCTCCCTGTTGCCATTGACCAGAACATTCCGCTTAACAAAATAAGCAAAAACTTCTCGGCAACATTTGATCTGACAAAGGCTCTTGAAAGTTACCCTAAACTTACTAATGACTCCAATATCTTTGCCAGCTATGTTTCATTTGACAGCACAGGCCTTGAGGAAAAAACCTTTGACAGCGTAAGCTCTTCACAGTTCAATATCAAAAATCCTTATGCTTCAAAGTACTCTGCTGAATTTGTAACACAGTATCTGAGCAACGTTACTATTATAGGTCCGGAAGCTGATGTGGCAAAGATAACAGCTGATGATCTTAAAGTGGAAATTGACCTTTCAAAGAGTTCCGTTTCCGATACCGGTAAAATCAATACCGGCAGATCAACCTACAAGGCACTTATTCTTCCCCCGGACAAATACAAAAACGTATGGATATACGGTGAATACACTGTAGAGGTTGATATCTCAGAAGTCCCTGAGGTTCCGAAGGTCACAACAGGTGTGAGTACAGCGGTAACAGAGTAATACAATAAACCTAAAAACTTTTTTACATTCACGATAAATACAATATCAGAAATAATCCCCGTATCATAACAACACGGGGATTATTTTTTCGTCATTATTTATGAACAAAATATTAATTTTTAAAATTCTATAAAAAAACTATTCACAAGCACAGGTTTTTTGTGTATAATAGTGTTGTATGGAATTGATTAGAATAAGTTGCATTTATTTTAATTAAAAAATTTGAAAGGATGTATTCCAATGGCTAAGAAAAATTTAACAGGCAAGGCTATAGCAGCCGCAGCGGCATTAACTCTTACTGTTTCTTCGTTAGGACAGTCAGCAGCTGTTCTCGGAAATAAAGTAAGTGCTGCAGAAACAGACAACTATGCAAAACTTTTACAGGCATCACTTTTCTTCTATGATGCTAATATGTGCGGAAAACAGGTTGAATCAAAGGGTCTTATGTCATGGAGAAGCAACTGCCACACAAGCGATGAAGTTGACGGCGGTTTCCATGATGCCGGTGACCACGCTATGTTCGGACTTCCGCAGGGCTATACTGCTTCTACTCTCGGATGGGCTTACTACGAATTCAAAGATTCATTTGACAGTCTTGGCGTAACAGATCATTACAAGACAATCAACGATTACTTTGCAAAGTTTTTCAGAGACGCAACAGTTCTCTCAGGCGATTCAGTTTCAAAGTTCTGTATACAGAAGGGGCTCGGAAATACTGACCATGCATACTGGGGCGCACCTGAGCTTCAGGGTGACAGAGGCGGATGCGACTGGAGATCGTCAGGTTCAGGCGAAATTGCTGCAGAATACGCAGCAGCTCTCGCAGCAAGCTATGTAAACTTTGGCAACGCAGATGACCTTAAGTACGCAAAGGCTCTTTATAAGTACGCAAAGGCTAACCCATCATGCTCAGACGGTGACTGCCAGGGCTTCTACAAGTCAGACAGCTTCAACGATGACCTCGCATGGGCAGCAGGATGGCTTTACAAAGCAACAAAAGATGGGGCATACAAAAGTGACCTCCAGAGCAACCAGAAAGAATACATCGGCTGGGCACACAGCTGGAATAACGTTGAACTCGGTGCCGCATGCTTACTCGCTGAAGAAACAGGCGACTGGAGCAAGGTAAATTCATATATAGGCGGTCAGTGTAGTGGAAACGGATACCTCTGTATGAGTGAATGGGGCAGTGCAAGATACAACTGTGCTATGCAGATGACAGCTCTCATTGCTTCAAAGCACTCAAATGCTGACTACAATGCATGGTGCAAGAACCAGATGACATATATTCTTGGTCAGAATCCTGCAAACACATGTTTCGTAACAGGTTTCGCATCAAACTCTGCGAAGAATACTCATCACAGAGCAGCTTCAGGCTATCAGGGATATGACGGAGCTGACGGTTTACGTGAAGGCACAAAGACATATCATCCAACAAAGAGCCACGTTCTCGTCGGTGCCCTCGCAGGCGGTCCGGCTGACGCAGGCGGTACATATTCAGACGTAATTGACGACTATAAATCAAACGAAGTTGCTCTCGACTATAATGCTGGTCTCGTAGGCGCTGCTGCAGGTCTCTATGCAAAATACAAGACAGGTACAGTAGCTTCATCATTTGAAGGAACAAAGAGCAATGGTGTAGGAAATGCTACAGTAACTCCGGGTGATCCAACATCTTCACCTACTTCAACTCCTACTTCA
>JAUNJJ010000199.1 GCA_030533325.1 Oscillospiraceae bacterium | reverse complement strand
CAAGGGAGCGTATTCTAAATTGTGGTGTAAGGATTGCAGAAAAGAAACCCAAAATAATGTTTGTGAAGCATGTGGAAGACAAACTGATACGGATATACCGGCTGAAGTATAGGTAAAAAATTTGCAAGTCAGCTTGAGTTAATAAAAGAATCTGAAAGAAAACAGTGTAAAACAATCTTTCTAATGTTACTTGATAAAGGTGCCAAGGCTATAGAGATTATAGATTATGATGAAGCGGTTGCAGAGTTTTCATCTTGCCATAAGAAGATAAGAAAGATAGAAGCAACATTTAATGCTATGTTTGATACCATCGACAGACTTATGAAAAACGATTATATTTCATCAAAACTATATAAAATTGAAATAAAAAATATTGATGAATTGATAGAGAGCCTTGAGAAACTCATCATTTATGAAAAAAAAAGTGCTGCTGTGGACATTTGTGACTGGGATAAAGCGGAAAGAACAATGAATCAGGCCAGAAGTAATATTAAAATCATAAAACAATTTGTTTCGGAATTAAAAGAATTAAAATCAAATATAGATATTTCAGATTTGATATAATGATTTAATCGAGGGTTTTTAAAATGCAAAATTATGAAATAGAAAATAAAGCTATTATTGAGATTGTTGGAACACAATATAATAGAGCAATTAATCACATTGGCTTACGTGTAGGGGATAAAGTAAAATTAATACATGAAAGTGAAAATGCACATGATGGTAATGCTATATTAGTATTTTCCGAAGAAGATAAACCTTTAGGATATTTCCCTAAAGGACAGGCAGCACTTTATGCTCCAGCGATAGAAAGTAAAAAATATTCATTTACGGCAACAGTTATTGAAACTAATAATCAGGATTCAGAAAGACCAATACTTATTTTGTCAGTGGTTGCAGAATATCAAAAGGTATCAGATGAAGAATTGAATTCCAGAATTACATTATTGCTCAAAAATATAATACTCTCATATAATCAGGAAAAATCAAAGTATGTTGAGTATCTTGATGCTGAAAATATTACAGAAGAAGATGTAGTGAACTGCTGGAAAAAAGTACGTTTTTTGAAGTTACCATTTGTATTTGCAAAAGATTTTCTTGCTCAGAAAAATGAACCATATATTTTAGAGAATCTTACTTCCAAATCGGTAGAGGAATTTAAAAATGAACTTGATGAAATAGAATTATCTGTAAATGAGATGCTCAAAGAATATCAGAGGATGTTCAATGAATCTGTAGATATAGAGGATGAAGATGAATATCAGAGAGTTCAGAGATTGGTACGCGAGAAGAGAAAATCCTTAAAAGAAATAAAAGATTTATGCGGATCAATTAAGCAAACATTTGATGGCGTTGAAATTAAGCTTGAGAATACAAAAACATCAGAAGAAAATAATAAAACTATTACAAAGAGTGAGTCTTTATCAGTAGCAGCGACAACTCCTAAAACTGAAGAAAATGAAGTAACAAATGATGTCGTTTTAGTGGAGAATAATGTTGAAGAACCAGTTCAGTTAAGTTTTAATGACAACGAAGAAAGAGTAGCATCTTCCAAAAAGGAAAATGTTATTGATTTATTAAATCCAAGTTCTTATACTTCCAAAAAACCTGTGGGTTTAGAATTTTTAGGAGTATATTATGATATTAATACTTGGATTGGAATATACGAAACATTTATAAAAAGTTTATATTCACACAAAATTTATAAAGCAAATTTACTTTTATATATCGGAAGAAGTTTGGTGAACGGAAGAAGTATGGATTTTGTTGATGAAAAAAACAGCTGCTTATTACGAAAGGCTTGTCAAATAGCTTCTGATTTTTATATTGAGATCAATTTATCAGTAGCGGATATTTTAAAAAGAATTCGAAAAACACTTGATATCTGTGGAATAGAATATGATAAAATTAAGATTTATTATCTGAATTCAATTTCAAAACCAATAAAGGAAACAAATCAAGTTGCTGCTTCAGATTCACTTATTAATGATTGTTCTGATAACATTAAATCTGAAAACGAATCAATTAAGGCAGAAGAGTTTATTCTGGAAAATGCAATAAAGGAACTGATGCTTGCTGATGATGATAGAGTGAATAGTTTCCGTTCAGAGAATGATGGCCTTTCAAATGAAGCATTAGAAGTGTTATTGCGGGAAAGATACAATCAAAACATTTCAAGATTCCAGATTGGACTTGAACTTCTTAAGAATAATGATTTTGAAACGAGTGACAGAATATACTACTATCTTAAACAGGTGAATAATTCGGATGAAATAGAAAATGCAGAAGAAAATGTAATTGAGATTGTATCGGAATCTAATGCACAGGAAGAAGTTATGTCTGACTCTGATTCACAGGATAATTATAATCTTAATGAATTGGTAATTGACATACTAAGAAAAAATGCTGATAACATTTATTATCAGGATGGTATGAATGCTTTTACGATAAAGCAGCTTCTTCCTTCTGAATTATCTTCAAAAGTTGATAAAAAAGAAATAGAGAAGGTATTGTCAGATCATCCTAATGCCAGGGAAGTAGAAGAAGATTATTATGTCTATAAAGAGTCAATTCAGGAAGAATCTGATACTTCGGTTAGTGATTCATTTGAAGCTCAATCTGAGGATAAAGAAGTAAATGATTCACTTGATGAAGACAGAAATACTGGACTTGAAAGAGATGATACTGAAGAAAATATTGGCGGTTCTGTTGCTATAGATATTAATAACCATGAATTTAATTTATTTGATTACAGTGATGCATTAATTCAGGTTTGCGAATTTGCAATAAAAGCTAACCCATTTGCGATGGCAAGAATAAGTAAGAGTAACATATCACTTGATAGTCAGCCTATGTTTTATCGTAGTTCAGTCCCTGTTGATGAATGTAAGAAGCTTTCAAACGGATTGCAATTGAAAATTATAAATGGAAGAAACAATTTTCAGGTAATAAGTGAGTTAGTATTAGAATATTGCGGAATTTCAAAAGATATATTGAAGGTAAGGTAGAGTTTATGAATGATATTAATGAAATAAAGAAACAGCTTGATGAACTATACAATGATTATAAAGAGCACAAAAATGATTTGAATAAAGAAAAAACTAATAAGGTAGTTAATTTTCTTCTTGCAATGACTTATAGTAAAGATGCAACAGAAAATGATGTTGCTAAAGAATTGTCTCGTTTTTCTATAGAAATATGTAAGTTTTATTTTAGAAATTTAATAAAGACTTCTGGAAAGAATGTTGATGTAATCGATAGATTATTAGAATCATTGCTTTTAGCTGATGACAATAAGAATAAATCAGCATTTTATGCTCAAAAATATTCCAATATAGTGAATATTGTGCTAACATCTGCTTCAACAAGTGTTTTTTCTTCAAAGATGTTAGGAAAAATAGTATTGATTGTAGCAAAATCAGCGAAATCTGAAAAGCAAATAGAAAGTTTTAAAAATCTGATTAATAATACAGATGGGACATTGTTTTTACTTGATTATTCTGCTTTTGAACATCATGAACTTGACTGCCTTTGGAAATTAACTCAATCAATATTTCCTGATATGTCGAAATGTAAATGTGAAGATTATATTAATGATTGGTCAAAAAAATATGATTTTAAATCTAATATTCAAGTAATAACACTAGTTGATAGTGAAACTAAGAGAACTACACAAGAAGTTAATTCTGATTTAAAAATTAAAATGGATAATGTTTCCAATGATGAGGCTGCTGAAAAAAACATAAAGTTAAGCGAAAATGTTATTCAAGATAAAACAGAAAAAAAAGATGATATATTAAAAAAATCACAGGAAATTAGTGATGTGGAGGATTTAAAAGAAACATCTAACTTAAATAAAAATGGAAAAGATGTTAATATTCCTATGGTAGTGAAACAAGATAATTCAGAAGTATTATCATCGATTTTCGGCGAAGGAAAGAAAACTCGCGAACTGATATCAAAAGAACTCATTTCACTTCAGAATACAGTAAATTCTTTTAAAGCTGACCTTTCAAAAAGCATGGAAGTTGCAAATACTAATGCCATTCTTCAGAGAAAAATAGAAAAGCTTGAATCAGAACTGGAAACAGTAAAACAAGTTAATGATACTCAGAGAATTGCTCTCGAACAGCTTACTAAAGAAAAATCAGAAATTGAGATTAAAGCATCAGAATTTGAAGAACAACTTAAGAAGGCCTTTGATCTTGATAGTCGTGAAACAGAGAATAAAGCTGATAAGGTTAAATTCG
>JAUNJJ010000198.1 GCA_030533325.1 Oscillospiraceae bacterium | reverse complement strand
CGGTGGTGTGAGAGGTCGGCTAATCAAATAATGGTTAGCCTCCTACTCGATTTTTCAGAATTTATATCTCTCTGCCTTTAATTCCGGTCTGGTTTCTTTTAATTTTTCTCGATGTTGTTTTTTCAAATTCACAGTCCCTTATCCTGAGTTTCCTTACAGACTTTGCTGAGGTTAATGTCCTGTTAATTTTTTTTACGTGTTCTCTGAATGATGTTTCAACGTCGCCCTTAAATTCCGGATCAGGGAAGATTTCTGCGGTTATTACGCCGTTATCATCGTAAACTAGAATCTCTGATACCCATTCCACTCCGGCAAATTTGTTTTCAATTTCCTCAGGTGAAACATTTTCACCGTTGCTGAGAATAATAAGATTCTTTTTGCGTCCGGTTATGTATATTCTGTTATCCTTAACATATCCCAGGTCACCTGTCTTAAGCCAGCCGTCTTCAGTGATAACTTCGTCAGTTGCCTGCTTGTCCTTGTAGTAGCCCATCATTACAGACGGACTTTTTGCCCAGATCTCGCCCTCAACGATTTTTACTTCGCAGCCGTTTACAATCTTTCCGACATCTCCGACGGTAATATTTTTAAGACTACCGGTGGAAATACGAGGAGAGCATTCTGTCATGCCGTAACCCTGTGCAATCGGTATTCCCATATCAATAAAAGCCTTTGCGGTTTCAGGAGAGAGATAAGCTCCTCCGCTGTAAATAATTTTCATCCTTTCGCCGAATACGGATCTTGCGATTGTATGGACCGGCACTGCAGGATTAGCTTCATGGGCAGCCCTGATTTTTTTATATATGGTTTCTGCTATCATAGGTACAAGCAGCATTGTTGTAGGCTGGAAAAGTTTAAGGTTCTGCGGTATTCTCATGATGGAGTCATTGATGCATACAGTTGAACCGTAGCGGAGAGAAAGTAGTATATCACATGTAAGACAGTAGACATGATGTACAGGAAGCACAGAAAGTAAACTGTCATCAGGAGTGCTTTCGTTATCCTGGCACATTGTGTTGTCGATGAGATTTGCGTGGGAGAGCATTACACCTTTGCTTTTTCCTGTAGTACCTGATGTGTATACAATAGAAGCACAGAGAGAGGGTGAAAAGCTTTCTTCTTCAGCTTCTTTATATTCTGAAATTATATCACTGAAACTTGTGTATCCGTTATCGTTATCCTGAAGACAGATATATGTTCTGACTGAGGTACAGTTCTTTTTGATTTTGTCTATAACCGGCATGAATCTTTTGTCAAAGAAAAGTACGGATGAATCAGAACAGTTCAGGTTATCTGCCATATCTTCAGGTGAGAGCTGTGCATCAAGCGGTACGATTACATTTCCAGAGTTTGTCAAACCAAAATAACAGGTTATGTATGCTGAACTTGTAAGACCTACTATTCCCGCATGGACAACACTTCCGGATGACAGATTTTTAATAAAGCTGCTGACTCTGAGTGTGTTGCGATAAAATGTAATGAATGAAGTATCATTTATCTTGTCACCGTTTTTTTCTCTTAAATATATCCTGCATCCGTATTCGCCGGCGGATTCTCTTACCAGGTCCTGTAAAGTTTTAACAGCATTTTTATTCATAGCAGTAATCTCCTTATTTGAGTGAATTGATGTATTCAGCGGCTTCTCCGACAGTCTGTATATTTATTATGTCGGTTTCATTTACCGTAACACCGAATTTTTCCTCGAATTCTCCGAGTATGCTCATAAAATCATATGAATTAAACCCGAGATCTTCTATAAATCTTGATTCAGGTACGATGGCACTTTCTTCAACCTCTACGTACTGTAAAATAATTTCCTTCATCTGTTCAATCATAATAAAAACTCCTTTATATCACATCGGGTATTTTGACGACTGTACGGTTAGTATTTTTAATACCTTATCAGAATTCTGACCGCAAGTCAGATTTGCTTATGGAATGATTATATCATAAATATGACCGGCGGTCAACTGTGACATATTAAAAAAATTTTTCTGTTTAAAAGAGTTTTTTAGAGGTTTTTACCATGATGATGAAGCAAATTTGTACCAGGAATTTGATTATTATACTATTGACACAGAATATCTGGCGTGATATAATTTATTAAATCAAGAGCTCTGTTTATACGGAGGTAATATATTTGGATGAGTGGCGTTTAATATGAAAACAGATAAAAGAGAACACATTATTGATACAGCGGAAAAACTTATGACCAGGATATCGGATAAAGATATCTCAGTAAGTATGATAGCAAAGGAAGCTGGTATAGCAAAAGGGAGTATATATTATTATTTCAACAGCAAGGAAGAGATAATTTATGCTGTAATAGAAAGAGCATACAGGAATGCTCTGCACGAGTATTTTGACAAAATAAATCCGGCGCTCAGTTCTGTTGAAAAAATCAGGGAACTTTTTTTCAGCATGATAAAAAAGGAATTCGAGGGAAATCAGGCTAATGTTATTCTCAGCCTTCATATAAGTGAGGATATGCTTACTCACAATTATATAAAGCAGGTTGCTATACTGGAAATATCTCCTGTACTTGAAAAGCTTCTTATTCAGGGAATGGAGGAAGGTGTTGTTTATACCGAGATTCCAAAAGAATCAGCCGAGATGATAGTAGCTGTGCTTACGTTTTTCCTGGATGGTACTATTTTTAGTGACGATGTTCAGACATACAACAAATTAAAGCTTTTTGCCAAAGTACTCGACACCAGTCTTAACGCAAAACCGGGAACCTTTAATTTTCTGTTTGACAAGTCATCTTATATGGAATTAAAACAAACTGATGATGATACTGAATAACTTTTTCAGATTGCCGGATAATAATGTTAAAGAATATTTTTTCTACGGAAGGAAGTGTCATAAAAATGGCGTTCAGAAAGGATTTTATGTGGGGAGCAGCCTCGGCTTCCTATCAGCTTGAGGGCGGTTACAAAGAGGACGGAAAAGGTCTTAATATCTGGGATGTATATACCAACTGCTGCTCGGCAAGCGAAAAAAGATTTGTAAGGTACAATGAAACAGGAAATGAAGCCTGTGATCATTACCACCGCTACAAAGAAGACATTGCTCTTATGAAGGAAATGGGCATAAAAAACTATCGTTTTTCAATCAGCTGGACAAGAATTCTGCCTGATGGTACAGGTAAGGTCAATGAGGCCGGTATACGATTCTACTCTGACCTTGTTGATGAACTTTTAAGGAACGGGATAACTCCGCTTGTTACTCTGTTCCACTGGGATTATCCGTATAAGCTTCATCAGCGAGGCGGCTGGATGAATCCTGATTCTTCAGACTGGTTTGCTGAATATACAGGCATTGTTGTCGATGCACTTTCAGACAGAGTAAAGTACTGGATGACGCTTAATGAACCTCAGGTATTTATCGGACTGGGATATTTCGCAGGAAATCATGCACCGTTCCTCAGGATGCATTCATGTGACATTGCACAGATGACACACAATGTACTTCTGGCGCATGGAAAGGCTGTTAAGGTCATTCGCGAAAGAGCGAAGCTTAAGCCGACTGTCGGTTTTGCATTTGCCACGGCAGTTTATGATCCTGCTGACGAAAGTCCGGAAGCTGTTGAAGCGGCACGCAAAAAGAGTTTTGATTTTGACAGATGGAACTTTATCTTTACACCTGGCTGGTGGGCTGATCCGATATTTTTCGGTAAGTATAATGAGAGAGGCTATGAACTTTTCGGTGAGGATATGCCGGAGATAAAGGACGGCGATATGGAGATAATTTCGCAGCCTGTTGATTTCTATGGTGTAAATCTCTATGACAGCCGTGCAAACAGAAGTGCAGAGGGTTATCCGGAAAACTGCTATACAGGTATTCCGAGGACATCACTTGACTGGCCGGTTACGCCGCAGACGCTTTACTGGTCACCGAAGTTCCTCTATGAGAGATACGGGGTTCCTGTTATGGTTACGGAAAACGGTCTTGCAAACAATGACTGGGTTTCACTTGACGGCAGAGTACATGATACCCAGAGACAGGACTTTACACACAGATATCTCAGGGAACTTAAGAGAGCAGCTGATGAGGGTGTCGATATCCTCGGATACTTCCACTGGTCCGTTATGGATAACTTCGAGTGGAACGAGGGATATGACAAGCGTTTTGGTCTTGTATATATTGACTACCGCACGCAGGAACGCGTAATCAAGGATTCTGCTTTCTGGTATAAGGAAGTCATGGAAACAAACGGTGAAAATCTTTAAAAAACAGCATTCCTGTTTTTAAACGGGAATGCTGTTTTTTTATAAAAATTAAGAAAAATATAAGAATAATAC
>JAUNJJ010000197.1 GCA_030533325.1 Oscillospiraceae bacterium | reverse complement strand
GTCCTCAAACCTTTCCGAGCAAAGGATACGAGGATACAGAAGAGAGAACAAGTTTAAAAAAAATCAGCGAATATGAAAGCTATCAGACTTGTAGAAACAGAGAAAAATCCAGAGTATGCTGATATATTAAAACAGGTCATTTTTGTAAAGCTTCCACCGTATTCTCCTGACTTTAATCCTATTGAACAGGTATGGAGAATTACAAGAAGAGAGAATACGCACAATGTGTTTTTCCCAGATATTCAAACTTTAATCTCGAAAGTTGATAAGGCTTTTGAGGCATGGTCTGTACCTAATAGTCAACTTGTAAATTTGTGTAGCTTCAGCTATTCATAATTCAATTTCTTTTATGCGTTCACTATAGAACTTGGTAAACTTTTGATGATTATACAACTTTCATATGATGTATATATATCTGCTGTACAGATGGTCCAAAAAGTCTGACAAAACAAAAGAAATTATTGACATAACGACTGGTTTGAAGTATAATATAATTACAATAACAAAGCAAATTATGTAATATATTTTAATGGAATTTATGGAGGATATTTATGGCTAACAAATATGCCCAAATAAAAGATGAGGAATTAATTAGAGTTTATGTACCTGATGTTTACACGGAAAGTCTATTAGGAATAGATTATAATCAATTAAAGGATAGAGGCATAAAATTAATATCGTTTGATATGGATGATACTCTTGCCGGAGGACTTGATTTGACTTTATCCAGAAAGATTATTACAAAATTTGAACTGTTGAAATCAGAAGGATTTGAGTTAATGATAATTTCAAATAATGGTTCAAAAAAAGTAGAGAAGTTTGCTGATGATTTAGAGATAGAATTTATAAAGAATGCTGAAAAACCAAAAGGAAAATGTTTTGTTGAAGCGATTAATAAATACAATAGAAAACATAATGAGTCGATAACCGTGAAAAATATGGCTCACGTTGGTGATAGTATGCTTAATGATGTAGCAGGTGCAAAGGTATCTGGTGTTGTTTCATGCCTGGTTCGTAAGGAAAGTAATATCGGAGGCTTTTGGTGTGCGGTTTTTGATAAAAGCGAGCATGAATTGCGTGAGGTACTGAAGGAACGTGGTATATGGAGGAAACATCATAAATCTGGCAAAGGACATGATACGCAATATTATCAACTCAATGAAGGCTATAAGCGTCAAGTATGGTGATATCGAATTTTATAGAAAGGTACTTTAGTATGATGGAAAATGCTATAATGAATTCTTCAAAAAACTATTTCCCTGAAGAGAAAGAAAATGTATTGTTAAGTATATTCAAACAGTATGAATATGTTGTGATACAGAGTATTGTAACATCTTTTGGACTTGATTTTCTGGTTAAGGATAATCTTGGTGGTGATGTTGATACCATTCATAATGTAAGAGAAGGGATATACCATAATTCGAATAATAAATACGATTACGATAATCGAGGTGAATATAATTCTTATGATTATCACAGCGATTACAGATATAGGGAAACAAATAAATCCGTCAGTGAAAATAGAAAAAATGGCAGTTTAGTCGATTCGTATACAGGTGAAGAAATTTCTAGAAACGGGAAATCTGATTTGGATCATGTAATATCTGCTAAAGAAATACATGAAGATGCAGGAAGGGTATTAGCTGGATTAGATGGTGTTGATTTGGCAAATAGTCCTGAGAATTTACAAGCCACAAATCCTCACACAAACAGGACTAAAAAAGCTGATTCAATGAACAATTTTCTTGATAAATATGGAGATGAGTATACCGAAACACAGAAAAAAAATATGAGGGAAAAAGACAGGATTGCAAGAGAATCATATGAAGTCAAAATTGCCAAAGCCTACTATACGAGTCCGAAATTTGCCAAAGATGTTACACTAGCAGCCGGAAAAATAGGCGTAAAGATGGGGTTGCGTCAGCTGTTAGGTTTTGTGTTTTCTGAAATATGGTTTTCAATAAAAGAGGAGTTTGTATTATTAAATGTTAAACCTGGTTTAGATATGGATATGGGCGATTTCTTTAAATCTATAGGTAATGGCTTTGAAAAAGGCTTAGAAAACGCCAGAACAAAATATAAGGATTTGTTTTCTAAATTTGCTGATGGAACTACAGCAGGAATATTATCAAGTCTCACTACTACTTTGTGTAATATTTTCCTTACTACATCAAAAAACATAGTTAAAATATTACGACAATCATATGCCTCAGTTGTAGAGGCAACGAAAATTCTATTAATTAATCCTGATAATTATCCTTTTGGTGAAAGAATGAGAGCAGCAATGAAAGTAATTTCAACCGGTGCGAGTGTTGTACTTGGAGGAATGGTGAGTGAAGCCATTTCTAAAACCCCGATTGCAGTTATACCAGGAATCGGAGATATTGTTCAAACTTTTTGCGGAACTTTATGTACAGGAATAGTAAGTTGTACATTACTGTTCTTCATTGATCAAAGTAAAATCATCAACAAGGCTGTTAATCTGCTAAATAAGATTGATACAATTGAGGATGATATTCAATATTATAAACAGAAAGCCTGGTTCTTTGAACAATACGCTGCTGAGTTAATGGAAATTGATTTGGATACATTCAAAAAAGAAATTTCAGCGTATTCACTGATCTCAAAAAGTATCAACGCTTCAACATCTGATATAGAGTTAAATACAATACTTAAAATTAATATGAGAGCTCTGAATATTTCGATGTCATGGGAGAAAAGTTATGATAGCTTTGACAGTTTTATGAGTGATAATAATTCTAAGATGATATTTGAATGATGAGCTATAGTTGTGATAAATGTGGGAATTGTTGCAGAAGTCTTAGGTTTTCTGATGTTTATAAAGACTTGGATAATGGACAAGGAGTTTGTAAATATCTTTGTGGGAATCTGTGCAGTATATATGAGTATAGACCATTGATTTGTAGAATAGATGAAAGTTATGAAATCTTTTTTAAAAATCAAATGTCAAAAGACGAATATTATAGGTTGAATTATGAATGTTGTAAATATTTGAAAGGAGTATAATTATGCCATTACCATTAATATTAGGAATAGGTGCAGCAGTCACAGCAGCAGGAGGAGTTGGTGCTGGAATTCATGGTGGAGTTAAAATGAAGGAAGCAAATGAAAAAATGAAATCTGCTCAGTCTCGGCATGAACGAAATGTAGAAAGATTTGAAAAGGCTAATAAAGAAACAACAGCGTCTATGGATAGATTAGGTGAACTTGAGTTGAATATCATCAATAGCTTTTCTGAATTTGCTGAAACAATTGAGAAAATACATAATAAACCGGAGTTTAAAGCGATAAATTTAAATGGAACGTCTCTTCCAGTATATTCACCGGAAGAATTAAAACAGACGTCAATAGGAGCAGGTGTTTTACTTGGTGGATTAGGCGGAGCAGCTGCTGGAACGGCAGGTGGATTCGCAGCAGCAGGCGCTACAACTGCTGCTGTTATGGCATTAGGAACTGCGTCTACTGGAACAGCGATTGCATCACTATCCGGTGCTGCGGCAACAAATGCTACTCTTGCTGCACTAGGTGGTGGAGCATTAGCTGCTGGCGGAGGCGGTATGGCTTTAGGTTCACTTGTATTAGGTGGAGCAACACTGGGAGTTGGATTGCTTGTTGGTGGGATAATATTTAATTTTACTGGTAATAAGCTATCTGATAAGGCGGATGAAGCTTATTCTCAAATGATAAAAGCTGAAGAACAGATTGATAATATTTGCTCATATCTTAACGATTTAAAAGAATCATCAGATTCCTATTTCTCAGCTATTTCCAATGTAAATACAGTATATATGAATTACCTTCAAAAGATGAAGTGTATAATCTTTACCAAAAGAAAAACTGAGTGGTTTAAATTCACTCTGGAAGAAAAATTAATTGTTGAAAACTGCTCGTATTTGGTAGGTATGCTTTATAATATGTGCAAGGTTAAACTTGTTATTCAAAGCAAAGAAATAAATAGAATAAATCATACTGATATTAATAAAGCTAAGAATGACGCAAATAATTTATTAATAAAAGTCAGCTGAGACACTTCAGTACTTGATGGGACACAGCGACATTGGAGTAACAATGAACGTGTATACTCATCTGGGACTGGACGATGCTGCTGAAGAGATGGACAGGCTGAATAAGGTGGAGAAGATAAGAGAGGAGCTTGAACCGAAGGAAGAGGTTACGCAGAAAATATTCAGGGGAGTTTAATAGATTAGAGTTATGCCGGTTCTCATCAGGGTGTGGTGGGAACCGGCTTTTTGTGTGCGCCCGGCGGCGCACGTTTCTAAAGGGTGAAAGTCCCAAATCCGC
>JAUNJJ010000196.1 GCA_030533325.1 Oscillospiraceae bacterium | reverse complement strand
TTATTCCCTTTCGGTGATTATTATATTACGCCCCTATTATGAATAAATGATTACGGAAATGTGAATGAATAATGAAAATTAGCACTCTCAATGCGAGAGTGCTAATTTTCGCTTTGGTATATAATTTTCTCTTTGTTCTATTCAGGTTTTATCTCTGTTAAATCAAATATAGGCATTACGTTTTTTACAGCTCTGCTTACATTTGCTTCAGGACTGTGAAAATAAAGATATTTTTTAGTATTTCTGTCAGAGATTCCCGGAACAACAAGAGGAACTTACGGGAAAAGGGCGATTTTACGTTGTTTTGGTAGTGGGCATGCAATAAATGACATATCTTCTATTTTTATAAAATTTTATGAATATATACATCAAAAAGCCCGTATTTATCAGCAGATACGGGCTTTTTAACAAATATACTCAAAGATTTTTAATAGTTTACCATATTCATTGCTTCACAGAATGTAGTGCCGTTTCTCATGAACCTTTTTAACATACTGAAAGCTTTAACAGAAGGCATCCTGTCACTTGAAGCATTTGATATATCTGCAAACTTGCATTTGTTTTTCTTTGCCATTTTTTCCAGCTGAGAATTAAATACCGAGGGCTGAATACCGTTTGAGTTCTCACATACGGATACGATCACAATATCTGTGAAACGGTTTCTCTTTTTAATGCTCTTGACAAGAGAATCATATGCTGCAATGATTTCGGGTACGGATTTATATCCTCTTTCAAGGTCGGTTTCGCCAAGCTGCAGCAGGATTTTTGAGGGAACAAGGCTTTCTGCACATTTAATCAGAAGTGCCTCTGCATCGAATACGGATACATCTGCAAAGCTGCGGTTATATATATTGCAGTCAAGCTCAAACGCCTGCCTGAGTTCACCAACAGGAATATCCTTTGCAAAAGTTGAACCGAACAATACAATGCTATTTCTGACCGCAAACTCGTTAAGTCTGCAATACTCCTCTGCTTCTCTTTCATAAATCTCGGAAATTACAGAACTATTGGCAGAAACCTTTATATTATTATTTATGCTTGTAGTTTTTCCTGAACCAATTCTGCCTGCAAAACTATTTCTAACAACATTTTCCATACTGATATCCTCCTTTTATTCATTAACAGGTGTAAATTTAATTACTTTTGATGCTTTATCAAGATGCTTATTTCTGAAATAGATACCGATTCCCACAGTGACCATTACAATGTTAAGCACATAGAAAAACATTACATACCAATGTACTGTTTCGTACCAGGGATGAGGTGCATTTGCGGAAATCAGCGTAAATTTGCTTACAAATGCAAAGACATATCCTATCCAGATGAAGAAGTAAAAAGGAAGGCTTATTCCCTTGGCTGAACGTGATTTCCACGCTTTGATGATATTGAGCGGCCAGGATATTCCGAAGCAGACAACCATCATCATTTCCATTATGCTCGCAAAAGTATTCATTTTTTATCTTTCCTTTCGTCTTTTGTTGCTTTTATTCTAACTCACACCCGATAAAAAATCAATAATCGGAAAGTAATCAACATTTTTTCCCGCCATATAATTTTCATTACTTTCAAAAGTCAGAATAGTAAATTTGCAGTCTTATGGGGATTATTTGACATTTAAAAACACTTTTTTTACTTACAAAACTCCTTTTGCAAATTCAGACTATTTTCAAAAGTGATTTTATATGTTATAATAGTTACAATAATAGACGGGAGATGCGTTTTATGGCAAAAAATATTCATCAGAACAGATCCGCAGGCATTCAGCGTGAGATACTTGAAACCTTACTGATACTTGTTTCGGTTATGACCGTTCTTATCTCGATAATCAGCATAGCAGTGAGTATTTCTACCGACAGAAAACGGCTTGATCAGAATCTTGAAAATGTTGCACAGGCATTGGCTCAGTCGGAAATTATACGTCAGAGAAGCAGCGACAGTTCCAAAAATTTGATCGTGCCATATCTCGATTCGCTGAAAAGCTCTCTTTCAAATATTGATGTTATTTCAATAATAAGCTCAGATAATTTTCGTATTTATCACACCAATCACGACCTTATCGGAACAGAATATGACGGAACGGTTCCCAATTTCAGCGGCGGCGATATTTTTTATGTAACCTCCGATACAGGTCCTTCGGGTTCACAGCGTCGGGCGTATGCGGCAATTTATGATAATGACGGGAATTATGCGGGATTTGTTCTTGCGGTCATGCTTTCACAGAATATAAGGAAGATTGTTGTGAGCAATGTTCTTATACATATTTTATGTGCGTTTACAGTAATTGCCGTTGCAGTTGCATTGTCAAGGCAACTGTCGGGCAGGATCAAAAAAATTCTCAAGGGCTATGAGCCTGATATTTTCAGTGCTATGTTTACCGTAAGAGATAACGTTCTTGAGGCTCTTGAAGAAGGACTGCTTGCATTCGATAATGAGGGCAGCATTGTTTATACGAACTGTTCCGCAAAGAAAATGCTTGATTTAAATGACGATGTAAAAAGTATTTCGGGAGCTATTCCCGAAATATCTGCAAACAAGATATTGTCCTCGGGAGAAAAATGCATTGGTCTTTCGGTTCATTCGGATATCGGTTCCGACATTATTGCCGATATAATACCCATTACCGATAATGAAAAGACGGAAGGCGGATTGTGTATTCTCAGGGACAGAACAGAATTTACTAAACTAATGGAAGATCTTTCGGGAGTAAAATATCTTGTTGAATCAATGCGTGCAAATAACCATGATTTCACAAATAAGCTGCACGTTATTCTTGGTCTGATACAGATGAATAAAACTGCCGAAGCCTGTGAGTATATTACAAATATCACTTCTATTCAGAAAAAAGTGATACATAATGTAATGAAAAATATTGACGATCCCTCTGTTGCGGCACTCCTTATCGGCAAATATTCAAGAGCTGCAGAGCTTGATATAACATTTTCACTTGAAAGCGGAAGCAGACTTTCAAGGAGCGATATTTCACTTCCGTCAGGCGACCTTATTACAATTATCGGCAATCTTACGGAAAATGCAATGGATTCTCTCAATGAAAAAAATGAACTCCCGAAGGAGCTTTCTGTGGGCATATATACCAAACCTCACGCTATGATAATTACTGTTGACGATACGGGAAACGGTATATCTGCCGAAAATACCGAGAGGATCTTTGAGTACGGATTTTCCACCAAAGGCGACGAAAGGGGCACAGGTCTAGCTCTGGTCAGACAGCTTGCAGAAAAGCATAACGGCACTATTACTGTCGATTCCGAACCGGGTACGGGAACATCGTTCACCGTAACTCTTACCGATGAAGGAGGAAGCTCAGATGTATGAGGTTATGATAGTAGAAGATGATCCTATGGTTGCAATGATAAATAAGCAGTATGTAACGGAGAATAAGCATTTCCACGTATCATGCGTATGCCGTGACGGTGACAGGGCATTAAAAATGCTGCGTGAAAACACCGTTCATCTTGTTATTCTCGATGTATATATGCCCAAAACAAACGGACTTGAGCTTCTGAGGAAAATCAGAGAAATAAATCTGCCTGTGTCCGTAATAATGGTAACAGCTGCAAATGACAGCGCAGCTATTGAAGAAGCAATGCGTCTTGGTGTTGTGGATTATCTTATAAAGCCGTTTTCAAGCGCAAGATTTCAGCGAGCTCTTGAAACATTTTTAAACAGACAGGACGCTTTCCACGATCTTTCATCATTCAGTCAGCAGCATATTGATGCCATTATGAACCGAAGCTCATCGGGAACGTCCGAACAGCTACCCAAAGGAATTCAGGATCAGACTCTTGAAACTATAAAATGCTTTCTTGAACATAGTCCCGATACCGATTTTACAAGTGAAGAAATTGCGGATAAGGTTGGACTGTCTCGTGTAACAGTTCGCCGATATGTTAACTTCCTGCTTGAAAAAGGTGTAATTGTCGGAAATATGAATTATGAAACAGGGGGCAGACCTTGTATGCTTTACAGGTTAAATAAGTCGGTTCTGCCGACGGGTGAACTGGATCCATAATTTTTGAGTCATCAAACCCACGAATCTCTTTCAAATTCTTCTTGACTTGATTATACCACTACTGAATGATATTTTATTCAATGGGAAAAATATCATAGTGACAGTCATTTACTATATTGTCAGGTTGTTATTTTATTTCAAGTCTTCTTGTGTTCTTTTCTTCCGCCTTCTTCGGCAGTTCTATCTTAAGAATACCGTCATTGTATTCAGCACTTATGTTGTTAGTATCAATTCCCGAAATGCCAAAGCTTCTGCTGTAGCTGCCGGAATATCTTTCTCTCCTGATGAACTTTCCTT
>JAUNJJ010000060.1 GCA_030533325.1 Oscillospiraceae bacterium | reverse complement strand
TAAATTGCAGTTGTCAATCCGTATATTTGCAAAGACACCGCATACGCTGTAAAATTCATATTCCTTTCCCTATTGACAAAGTTGTCCGGATGATATATTATTAACTTTAGAGTAAATTACTTTTGTTTCACTTTAAGGAGATGATGTTATGCGGGAAATCTTTATCGGAAGAGAAAAAGAACTTGCGGATCTGAATGAGCTTTATTCACAGGACAGGTTTCAGCTTTTTGTTCTGTACGGACGCAGGCGTGTCGGGAAGACAACTTTGCTAAATGAATTCTGCAGAAACAAGGATACAATTTTCTATTCCGCTGAACAGAGCAACAACAAATTGAATCTTGAGAAATTTTCATCTCTCGTTTTCGACTTTTACGGTGAAAATAATCTTGAGCCGTTTTCATCCTGGACAAACGCATTGTCATACATTGACGAACGCCAGAAGGATACAAGGCTGGTACTTGTAATTGATGAGTTTCCCTATCTTGCAAAGAAAAACAGGGCTCTGCTTTCAGAACTTCAGCATATTATCGACCACAAACTTGCAAAGGGAAATCTTTTTATGATACTCTGCGGAAGCTATATGGGGTTTATGGAAAAGGAAGTTCTCGGCTCCAAAAGTCCCCTTTTCGGAAGAAGGACGGCGCAGCTTCATATGAAGCCGTTTAACTACCAGACAAGCTCAAAATTCCTTGACGGCTTTTCTGATACTGAAAAACTTGAACTTTATGGTGCATTCGGCGGTACTCCTTTATATTTACAGCAGATAAATACAAATGAAACCTTTGAAGAAAATATAAGGCGGGCATATCTGAAAGTAACCTCATATCTTTACGAGGAGGCATTGCTGCTTCTTCGCCAGGAAGTGCAGGAGCCGGGAGTTTACAGTGCAATAATTGAAGCTATTGCAGGGGGATACACCAAGGCGAATGAGATTTCCACAAAAATCGGCGAAGACTCTGCGAAGTGCCTGAAATATATCAAAACCTTATGCGAACTTGGAATACTGCACAGGGAAACACCTTTTGGCGAGAAAGAATCCTCCAGAAAGACAATTTACGGTATTTCTGATTTTATGTTCCGCTTCTGGTACCGCTATGTTTTTGCAAACAGAACACTTATCGAAACAGGGGCACAGCAGGCTGTATGGGAAAAGCGAATAGAGCCTGATTACAACAGCTATATGGGACTTGTTTTCGAAAAAGTCTGCATGGATTATCTTTGTGTAAAAAACGCAAACGGAGAATTGCCGATACTTTTCACCTCCATCGGAAGATGGTGGGGGACTAACCCTGTTACTCACAGTCAGGAGGAAATTGATCTGGTTGCAAACGACGGAAAGAATTATATTTTCGGAGAATGCAAATGGCGAAATGACAAGACTGATCTTTCTGTTCTCTGTGAATTAAAAGCCAAAGCAGATATATTCAGCAAAAACAAAAACAACACCTATTATGCTCTTTTCTCAAAATCAGGGTTTACCGACGATGTAATAAACGAAGCGAAGTCCGACAGCTCGATTATACTCGCTGATTTGAATGAGATTATGAATTTCTGATATAATAACACAACGCCCGACTGTCACATGGCTAATGACAGCCGGGCGGTTTTTATCTGGATTTTACTAAATTGTATCATAGTAAATTGCAGTTGTCAATCCGTATATTTGCAAAGACACCGCATACGCTGTAAAATGCATATGCGATGGTGTTTGCGTATATCTACTTTCTCTTTTTCATCCGGAACAGAATTAATATCCCTACAAGGACAACAGTTGCTGCACCGGATACTATCAGGATAACTGTGTTTCCGGATTTTTCTCCGTCTTTTTCAATGCTGTCCTCATTTTTATCTGTATCCGTCAAAACGCCAGTACTCCACTTTGTGTTTTCCGGATTTTCACTTACAGTGTCAATCCCTTCATCAGCACCTGCTATCTCATCATTCGTATCCGGAATACCGTTATCTTTGTCCTTCAGGTTGCTTTCATTTTTATCTCTGATATCAGCAGTACCTTCCGCCTTATCTGCTGTATCATTTTCAGAATCCGGGGAAACTTTATTATTTGGCTTATTGTTATCCACTGCACTGTCTGCGATTTCCGGATTGTCTGTATTCTCCACGTTTCCCAGCACACCGGTTTCTTCCTTTCTGACACTTTCCGCAGTTTCACCAACCTTTGTATCCTCCGGAATATAAACCACTTCCTTCAGGTTAGAAACACCGGAAAATGCATTTTCTCCGATAGTCTTCACAGTAGCGGGCACGATAATTTTCTCTACTGAATTACACAGTAAAAATGCATAGTCTTTGATTTCCGTAACCGGCTTATCCTTGATATATGCCGGAATGGAAACCTCTTTTTCCGCTCCGTTATATGAATAAACGGCAACAGAATCCTCTGATTCCTCATACTGAAAATCTCCGTAATACTCTGCTGCATAAACAGGTGTCTTTACTGTGAACAACAAAGACATTATACACGCTGTCAAAATAATTACAACTTTTTTCAAGATAACTTTCTCCTTTTTTCAAAACACAGAATTACCTGATAATTTCTCTGAATAACTTTAACTGTAAAAAGGCGGCAGTATTTACCGCCGCCTTTTTACAGTACTATATGAACCGGATTATGGATCTAATCCTTCATCTCCTCCACCGATTTCGCCACTTGTCGTTATGACATCTTCAGTTTCAAATTCTATAATTTCTATTTCAGGTGTTTCATATTTTTCTTTCATGTTAAATTATCCTTTCCATCGATTAATTTTCTTTTATACCATACACTGCATTGCTGTATACGGTATATCTGATTCCGCTTTTTTCATATATCATATAACCTGCCACGGTATGTCCGGTTTTATAGTAATTAGACTTTGAGTAATAGAACTGACCATCCACACCAAGTTTAGATAACACTGAATACTGTGACACATTTTCTGTATCCAGGGTAATTCCCTCTGATGATAAATCTGAACCTTTTACCTTAATCGTACCAATATCAATTAATTTGCAGTCTTCCGGTAAAGTATAATCAAAATAGAATGTCATCTTGTAGCATGACTTACCATTATCATTTATATCTTCATAAACCGGAGCTGACATATTTATTGTCGGTGTCTTTTCTATTACCGCATTAACTGGCTCATAATAACTTGTCAGTGTTGTATCGCCGGTAATGATAAAGGTATATGTGCTGTCGTAGCTTACGATATTGCCATCTGCATTTTTCCAGCCTGCAAACTGCTGACCTTCTATCGGATCTGCTGTAACAGTAACCTTAGACTGTGGAGCCTTTTGTTCTGACTGTCCGTTTACTGTCAATGTATAAGTAATGTTCTTTGCCGCAAATACCGGATAAAGACTGGTATCCTCGCTAAAGATTGCGTTACTAAAATCAACCACATCCTCTGCTGTTGCACCGCCTGTCTTTGCGGACCAGCCGAGGAAGTCAAAGCCTGCCTTTGTAGGTGCATTTACTGTAGTGGTAATCTTTCCTTCGCCGGAAACAACCATCTGGCTGTCCAAAAGCTTTCCTGACTGATGGTAGAAGCTAACTGTCACATAAGTAATATCTGCCCCTTCATCTGTCTTAACCTTAACAAATTCCGGTGTCAATGTAGTATTACCAATCACTGTGAAGCTATATATATTATCCGTACTTACCGTTGTTCCGTAACTATCCTTCCAGCCTACAAATTCATAGTTTTCATTCGCTGTTGCTGTCACTTTTGCAGTCTGACCATATACATACTTTCCGTCTTCTGTATCCGTACTACATGTTCCACCTTCTACGCTTCTACATGTCACGGTATATTTTACCTGGTCAAGCCATGCATAATATGCATCCGGACTGTCAGCTCCTAAAGTAAAGGTATATGTACTCTCTGTTCCTACAGATGTACCTCCTGCTGTATCGGTTGTCCATTTGCTGAAGGTGTATCCTACACTTGGTGTTACTTTAAGTGTAACAGTATCACCGTTTGCATACCATCCGTTTCCTGCTGCAATACCTCTTGCAGCACCCGTATCCGCAAATGCTATAACAATATTGTGGTCTGCCGCTACGAGTCCATTTTCACCTACTGTAGAGGCTGCAAGCAAGTTATCATAGGCTGCCGCAACTTCTGTATCAAGAGACTGCGCTGTAATGGCATTAGCAACAACAAGAGCCTTTCGTAAGTTATCAATGGATGCTGTCGTGTACTGTACATTTGCGTACTTTCCGTCATTTAAATTCTGATTCACCTTGGTAATCAGTTTTCCAAGCTGTTCGAAGGTTTTAAAATCATTGTTACAAACATCGCATTTTCCGTCTAAATTCTCATCGGTATGCTCTGCAAGTCCTCCATCCTCAAACACATGTTCACCATTTTTTTCTACCGCTCTACAGTGTGTACAGCTATAATAATACTTTGCCTTCTCCGTGCAAGTGGCGCCTGATATCTTCGCATTGTCGGATATTGTTTGCGCTGAAAAATCATGTGATTGTGTCTCACCTCTTAAATTACTGTCATTTGTATATGCAGTATTTTCACCACATGTAAATGTATATACTGTATTACCCTCATCCCCTGTCTTTTTCAGTACAGGGTATGTATCAGCATTTTCGCTAAGAGTCTGTCCCCAGACTTCCGGTTTCACACTGTTTTCGTCAGCTTCCTGACCATCCTGTAATAGATATGCAACCTCTCCGCTGTTGAACTGCTCTGTGGTTTTACCAAGTACATTATCTGAAACATTGCTGCCATCACCAGTACCGCCGACAGCAGTTCCATTGTATTTATCGCTGTCAAAATAGCAGTTTGTAATTGTGCTCTTATTATATCCACACACACCACCGATAGCACTCTCCTCAACAGTAGTGCTTAAGCTAACCGTCCCTATGTTATAACAGTTTTGGATGGTGCCGTCTGTATAATTATTTCCACACACACCGCCAGAACCTGATATATTTCCGACGACTTTACCTGTATTGTAGCAGTTTATGATGGTAGCCTTCTCATTATTTCCACACACACCACCGGTTCGTTCATCTTTGCCGGTAACAGAACCTTCATTGTAACAGTTTTGGATTGTCCCACTGTTATTACCCCCACACACGCCGCCGGTATACGTGTCATTACCATTAACAGTTCCTTTATTGTAGCATTCTGTGATGTTACCACCGATATTATACCCACACACGCCACCGACAAACCTATAAGCATTGAAATAAGAATCAACAACGCCTACTTTTGAAACCTTACCGCCACTGGCTACACGTCCGAACAAACCGACATATTTTCCGGTATTCGAATCTGTATTATTAACATACAATCCGCTGACTGTAAATCCCTGTCCGTCAAATGTGCCGGTGTATGAGTTTAATTCGTTGCCAATAGGAGTCCAGCTGCTAAAGCTATCTCCGTTTATTACATTGCCATCTTTGTCATATTTAAGTGACGAGAGCAGATTGCTGTTTACTTTAATATCCGCTGTGAGAACTGCATTCGCCGATATATTCTTTGTTACTCCACCGGTACATACACTTTCATCACCACTTACAAGTCCTGCAAACCAGTAAAGCTCGTTCCTTGTACTGATTCTATAAGGATTATTTTCAGTACCTTCACCAGCCGGCTTGGACAGCGCAACGCCCTTACTATTACAGCGGTTGCATGTATCGTTATCATTAAAATCATGTCCCAAGGCAGGCTTGATTTCTATTTTCTCCTGTTCGTTACACTTGGAACAGGTCTGAAGAGTATAGCCTTCCTCGGTACAGGTTGGGGCAACGGTGTCACCCTTTTCCCAAGTATGCTCACAGGCATTGTAATCCAGAATGAATTCACTCATCTGCATGACATTTGAACCTTTTGTTTCTGTGATTTCCAGCTTGAAGTACTGATACTTTGTCTGTGTAGGATTCTCAATGGTATACTTATATTGCGTATAGTTTTCATCCTGCAATACCGTATCATTCTCGACGCTATGAATTGACTCCCAGCTTGTAGATTCCCTGCCTGACTCTGAGTTCGCCTCTGCTTCATTAGATCCATATAATTCCCATGTTAACGGGTTTCTGTTTTCACATCCACCTTCTGCATTATCATTACCGGTAACAATGGTATAGCCCTTAACGGATATCGGCTCTGATGATGCAAAAATGATATAAGCACCCATAAAATAATCACATTCATCATATACCACACACCATTTTGACCAATCATTCTGAACATCACTTGAGTATTTTCCGTCAATAAGCTTGTCATAACCCTCACTATCACTTGAACCAGCCGTACCCGCAGTCGCTTCGAAAGTAACCGTACTGCTTGTGGCACTGCCTTCTTCCTCTGCCGATACCTTCATGGTACCTGCGTCAGAAACCATTCCCACCGCCACAGCAATGGCAGAGATAAAAGCAATCGGTCTTTTTAACCATTTTATCATTTGAATTTCCTCCCTATAATGTAATAAATAAAAAACCGCTCAGCCGCAGGACAAAGTCCCACTGCATGAGCGGTTAATAACTGTATTAAATTTTAATAAGGACATGGTTATGCTGTCTGTCTGTCTGTCTAAAGCATAACCCATCATCATAACCCTGTCAACCCCTTTTTCAAAAAAATCGTAAAAATCAGATTTCCTTGTTTATTTCCACAATTTATACCACATATTGTATCACATAAATCTGCAAAAGTCAAGATTAAGATTGCCAGCAGGGCGAAAATTATTGTTCTTTCTTCAATCAGATCACAAGTGTCTTACCTATTGACTGGGCTATGGATTTTAATTCTGTGGCATTCAGACCAGTATATCTTTCAATTTTATCAACAGGTTCCTTGTCTGTAATCATCATCTCTGCAAATTTTCTTTTATCTTCCGCCTGAGTTTCCGCTCTAATCCTGTCATCCCACAGAATGATTTTTTCGTTTAACATAGAATCAGCTCCTTTTTTACTTATATCATCAATGTTGCTATACAAATACGCCCTGAGTGATTTTATGATATTAAGCATCTCGCGATACTCGTCATTTGTAATGCTTTCATCTCTTAGCAGCGAATCAATGGTAATTCTGATATCTCTGCACATATCCTTAAAATCACTCAGAAACCGCTCCTTCTTTTCATTTGTGTATCCGTCATATCCATTTACTCTGTTATACATCCGTATTATCTGAAACGGCAGAAGTATCTCAAGGTCATTTTCCACAAGTTCCTTTGGCGTGTAACCGAGTGCCCTTACCGCATTCACTGAATACTCCACTTCCTGTTCGTCCGGAAGTATAAGCTTTATGTACAACTTGTTATGTTTCCTGTTTCTGCCCTTAAGAAATACCACAGCCTGTTTCGGCATCCGGTACACTGCGTGATAGGCATCAGTTTTTTCGTATCCGTCTTTTGGATTGCTTACAGCATATTCAAAAAGCCGGAACATCATGTCATCCCAGTAAGTCTGCGCCTCTATCTGAAACCTCTCTCCACAGATCTCAAAATAAATGTCCTTTTCAAGTATTGCATTTTCTTCATCCTCGCTGTTTGTATCCAGAAACCTTACTTCTGAATCAAGCGGAAAGTTCCTCTCGAATACCTTGTTTATAAACTTAATCAGCATCCTACCGGACAAACGGAACATTTTTTTAAATGTGATGTCATAAATTTTACTGTTCTCTGTCATAGTGTTAATCTCTTTCCTGAATTTATTCTTCCTGTAAACAAGAAGTTGTTATACCTATATTTTACAGTAAAGGTGAATAAATGTCAATTAGAGAAATTAACAATTTTTACTATCCAGAATATGTATTTATTCCATATTTCGACAGAATTTAATTTATCTTCTGAACATATTATAGCATATTCCAGAAGTTAATTCAATGTAAAAAGCCGGATAAACGTAAAACACCGCATACGCTGTAAAAATGCATATGCGGTGTTTTATTTCAGAATACTTCGATTACTACATCTTCAGCAGAAAAGCTGTCTGCCTCTTCAGGTGTGCTCCAGTTTTCATCAGGAACATCTATGTAAATTATTGAATATGCAAACATCTCGCCAAGAAAATCTTCAGCAAATCTCTCTATCTGAAGGTGAATGCGGCCGAGTTCGTCAAATTCAGCGCCATGAACACGGTAATCATAGCCCCATTCATTCTCATACATATAAACGAGGATCTGAACAGAGGATTCCTTTCTGTTTACCTGTGCTACCTGTTTACGAAGAATTGCACCGCCTGAACCCTGAGGGGAACCAACCGATACTTTCATACCTTCAACCTCACGGGTAAGGACTTCTACCGGTACCTCACCAGGAATATCAAGTATACCTCCGATAACCTCAGGATATTCAAAATTCTCACTGTGGAAGAACGCATCGTCGTAAATGATTCCGTCGCCTGATTTGAAAGTAACAGTTTTCAGTTCTCTGCAATCATAAAGGCTGTAGCTGCCGAGATCTTTGATTTTTTCCGGGAGAACCAGATCTGTTATCGCAGTTCTGGCAAATACATGTTCCTTAATCTGTGAAACGCTTTCAGGTATTTCAATCTCCTTAAGTGAGGAACAGTCCGAAAACAGTCCCGCATTAAGTGTTTCAATGCCTGAAGGAAGCTTTACGCTTTCAAGATTTACACAGCCTGAAAATGCATTAACATCTATTTCCGTCACGGAATCAGGAATAACAACAGACTTCAGTGTCTCATTACCATGGAATGCCAGAACGCCTATTCTTTTGATTCCTTCAGGAATCTCAACAGTTTCGGAGCTGCCTCTGTATCTGAAAAGGACATCACCTAAAACCATGAATTCTGCATCATTGTTATCGAGCAATGGTGTATTGTATAAAGCCATTGAGTCAACTTCACGGACTTTTCCGGCATTCTCTATACTTGTAAGTGAAGGGCAGTTGCTCAGTGCCTTTTTGCCGAGTATTTCAACAGTGTCTGAAAGATTAACGGTTTCAAGACACGGGAGGTTGTTGAGAGATTCTATCTCAGAAACACCTTTTTTTACTTCTATATTCCTTATCTGACTTCTGCACTCAGTCCAGTCTTTTTCAGGGAATTTGTATTCAGAAGCCGGGTAGATGCACATCTTTCCTTCTCTGTCAACATCCCAGCAGTATATTTTTTTATTGTTTTTGGTTAAACATCCCCTGTCAGTAACCTCTCTTGCAAGCTTTACTATGTGCTGT
This sequence comes from Oscillospiraceae bacterium, assembly GCA_030533325.1. Classification (GTDB taxonomy): domain Bacteria; phylum Bacillota; class Clostridia; order Oscillospirales; family Ruminococcaceae; genus HUN007. The sequence goes on along the minus strand of JAUNJJ010000060.1, from coordinate 13,815 downwards.
CTGTAAAGTGCAAGATCACAGAGTTCAACCTTACCGTTTCCGTCAATATCTCCGGTAAACATTCCGTCCTCACCCTTGACGCTCTCCGTTCTGTCAGCAAGAAGAATTGAAAGCAGTGACAGGTCAGTTACATCTGTAAGGTCATCTCCGTTCATATCACCGTTAATTACTCTGTAAGTTTCATCTTCAGCGGAATCATCTTCAGAATAATTGTTTATCGTTACATCTGCTTCAATCGTCGTAAGCAATTCGCTGCCGTTTGAAGTATATGAAAGGACAAATGTGTTTTTCCCGTTTTTCAGAACATCCGGTGATACAATTACCGTTTTACTGGTTACATCCATCGGAGGATAACCACTTCCCGAAAAAATATAACCACTGTAGAGATACGCATCCTCATACATATCAGGCACAGTTCCTGAGATTGCTTCAACCTTAAGTCCATGTGAAATCAAGTCATCAATTGTTATCTGCTCCCCGTTTTCCACTGTAAATGAACTGTCTGCCATTCCGGCCTGTATCGCTCTCATCATTATGCCAACTGCACCTGCTCTGTCCGGCTCCTCAGACGGGCAAAGCCAAACCGATGAGGCTGCCATGATGCACGAAGCAAATAACGCTGTTGTTTTCTTAATTAATTTCATAATTAATTCCCCTCTCTGTTCTTGATATTAAGGACTTAAAAAATCCTATTTGTGAATAATACTGATTATACCGGAAAAATGTTTCATTTATTTCAGAAAATTTTTCTGGTTTTTATTTTCTATTTTACCGCCGCTTCAATCCTGCACTCATGCCTCTTGGATTTTTCATTGTAATTAATCCCGACAAGCAGAATCTCGCCGCTGAATGCCTGAAGTTTTTCTGTATATTTTCTGTTTTTTATCTGTTCTATCGCACCTTCAGCAGTTTTATCATATTTGAGCTCTGCAATAATTGCCGGCGAGACAACACCTTTTCGGGGGATAAATGCAAGATCTGCAAATCCTTCACCTGATGGAAATTCCCTGATTATTTCATACTGATTTCTTGCTGAATAATACGCCAGTGCGAGTGTTACAGAAAGAGAGAGCTCATTGTTATATGTGATAACGGAAGAATTCTGACGGTGAACCTCTTCTATGATATCAGCAGTTTTCTTTTCATCACGTGCCAGTGTTGCCCGGAGAAGTTCGTCTGATTTTCGTATTGAATTTGTTACTTCTTCCCAGCCACCGTCCCTGATACAGTTTATAAATTCCTGCTGCACTTCCTTATTTGGTATCCATGCCTCACCTGTTTCTACACTGTAAGTCAGGTACCCAAGATGGATAAGCAGAGTAACTACATCATCAGCTGACTTAAATGTGGTCATATCATTCTGGAAAGTTTCAGTGCATACCTTAATTCTTTCCCCCGCAATCATCTTTATAACAGACTGTTTCAAACCGTCCATATCCACCTGTATAAAAACTTTCAGAGCCTCAAATGTTTCTGTTTTTGTCCAGTAGTTGTCAAACGAATTTTCCGTTACAGCCTGAACCACTGACTGAGGATTGTATATTTCATATTCATTTACCCTGTATCCGTCATACCATCTTTTCAGTTCCTCAAGCTGCTCAGTATTCTCACCGCAGATCAGTCTGATATCTTCTTCAGTAAATCCGGTAAACCCGGCAAATTTTTTCTGATTGGTCATTGTATATTCACGGTACATATTCAGTGCCGAATGCTCGCCATATTTTTTTACCGGAAAAATACCTGTTGCATAGTCAAGTGCTACATATTCCTGCTCCTTCAGTAAGTCACGAAGAAAATCAAGATAGTATTTCTGACCTTCCGTGTCATGCTGAAACACCCTGAATACCGTGTCCCATTCGTCTATTATAAACACAAACGGAATTCTTTCCTCTGAATATATTTCTGCGAAAATTTCACACAGTGAATAATCATCATCATAATCCATGTTTCTGTAAGTTTTTTTCAGATCACGTCTTAACACTTTTTCAATCCTGTCAGTCATTTCCTTTCCGCCTGATGACTTTGACGCAAATTTGCGGACATCAAATTTTACAACGTTGTATTTGTTAAGATGTTTCTTAAAATCCAGAGTTTTTGAAACAGCAAGGTTTTCAAATAAATCTCCGGAATCACAGCCTCTGCTGTAATAAGCAGAAAGCATATTTGCCGCCATTGATTTTCCGAATCTTCTCGGTCGGCTTATACAGATATGACGGTCTCCGGTTTTAATAACTGAATTGGTAATTTTTATCATCATTGATTTATCAACATATATTTCTGAATTCACTGCCATTTCAAACAAATCATTTCCCGGATTCAGATAAATTCCCATCTTCCCGCCTCCTGTAAAATATCATTTTTTATCACTTTTTTCATTTTCACGCCTTGAGTGAATTTCATATTTCGACAAAATCAAATTTAGCTTCTGAACATATTATAACATGTTCCGGAACTTAATTCAATGCAAAAGCCAGATAAATGTATATCACCGCATACGCTGTAAAAATGCATATGCGGTGATTTATTTCGGAATAATTCAATTTACTTCATCTTCACCAGAAATAATTTTCACATCTTCCGGTGTACTTCAGTTTTCCTCAGGAATATCAACTGTGCCTCCGATAACTTCAGGATATTCAAAACCTTGACAGTGGTAAAACGCATCGTCGCAAATGATTCCGTCACCTGATTTGAAAGTAACAGTTTTCAGTTCTCTGCAATCATAAAGGCTGTAGCTGCCGAGATCTTTGATTTTTTCCGGGAGAACCAGATCTGTTATCGCAGTTCTGGCAAATACATGTTCCTTAATCTGTGAAACGCTTTCAGGTATTTCAATCTCCTTAAGTGAGGAACAGTCCGAAAACAGTCCCGCATTAAGTGTTTCAATGCCTGAAGGAAGCTTTACACTTTCAAGATTTGCACAGTCTGAAAATGCATTAACGTCTATTTCCGTTACGGAATCAGGAATAACAACAGACTTCAGTGCTTCATTACCATAGAATGCCAGAACGCCTATTCTTTTGATTCCTTCTGGAATCTCAACAGTTTCGGAACTGCCTCTGTATCTGAAAAGAACGTCTCCTAAAACCATGAATTCTTCATCATTGTTATCGAGAAATGGTGTATTGTATAAAGCCATTGAGTCAACCTTATTGACTTTTTCGGCATTCTCTATACTTGTAAGTGAAGGACAGTTGCTCAGTGCATTTTCGCCGAGTACTTCAACAGTGTCTGAAAGCTTAACGGTTTCAAGACACGGGAGATTGCTGAGACATTCTATCTCAGAAACGCCTTTTTTTACTTCTATATTCCTGATCTGACTTCTGCATTCATTCCAGTCTTTTTCAGGAAATTTGTATTCAGAAGCCGGGTAGATGCACATCTTTCCTTCTCTGTCAACATCCCAGCAGTATATTTTTTTATTGTTTTTGGTTAAACATCCCCTGTCAGTAACCTCTCTTGCAAGCTTTACTATGTGCTGTCTGTAAAGTGCAAGATCACAGAGTTCAACCTTACCGTTTCCGTCAATATCTCCGGTAAACATTCCGTCCTCACCCTTGACGCTCTCCGTTCTGTCAGCAAGAAGAATTGAAAGCAGTGACAGGTCAGTTACATCTGTAAGGTCATCTCCGTTCATATCACCGTTAATTACTCTGTAAGTTTCATCTTCAGCGGAATCATCTTCAGAATAATTATTTATCGTTACATCTGCTTCAACCGTCGTAAGCAATTCGCTGCGGTTTGAAGTATATGAAAGGACAAATGTGTTTTTTCCGTTTTTCAGAACATCCGGTGATACAATTACCGTTTTCCCGGTTACATCCATCGGAGAATAGCCGCTTTCCGGGAAAATATAACCACTATAGAGATACGCATCCTCATACATATCAGCCACAGATCCTGAGATTGCTTTAACATTAAGTCCATGTGAAATCAGGTCATCGATTGTTATCTGCTCCCCGTTTTCCACTGTAAATGAACGGTCTGCCATTTCGGCCTGTATCGCTCTCATCGGCACGCCTCTTGCACCTGCTCTGTCCGGCTCCTCAGACGGACAAAGCAAAACCGATGAGGCTGCCATGATGCATGAAGCAAATAACGCTGTTGTTTTCTTAATTGATTTCATAATTATTTCCCCTCTCTGTTCTAAATATTAAGAATATAAAAATTCTTCTTTGTAAACAATTTTATCACAAAGACTTGTGATTGTCAACCAGTATAGTACACAAAATCAACATTACAATTATAGTCAACTAATTGAAATTGAAAATCATTTCTGATATAATATTCATAGTGAAAAATAGTGAAATAATAGTGTAATTTTAATGGAGATTTTTATTATGATTAAAGTGACTGTAACCAATGAAATACTTAAAAGAATTTGTAATTATTCTGAAAACGGAAATGATTTATGAAGCAATATGCAGTGAAAAATATATTTGCTATGTTAGCCTGAAAAAAAACACCGCATACGCTGTAAAAATGCGTATGCGGTATAATTTTATTATTTTTTAGGTCCAAGTACTTCGATTATCTTTGAAAGATACTGTCTGAGTCTTGCAAGGTCGCCGAGATTTACTTTTCCGCTTCCGTCCACATCTGCTGCCTTCATATTACTGTCAGCTATTCCGGCACCGTCTGCAAGATAGATTGCAAGAACTGAAAGGTCAGTTACGTCAACCTTTCCGTCTCCGTTGACATCGCCGTAATTAACACTGCCAGGCTCGTCAGAAGGATTACCCGAAGGCTCAGTTACCGGTGGTTCAGTGTCGCCGTCGACAGGATTTCCGTAAACAAGCTTTCCGTTGTAGTAGAGAGGAATGTTAAGAGTTTCTCCGAAGAAATCACTCTTTTCAAGACCTTCGCGGCTGTAGTCATTTGTCGGATCCCAGTTACTCTTGAATTCGCTGTCCTGAGCAGCTATAAGTCCGAGCTGAATGTCCCTTGTTCCGAAGAACTTGTAGTCACCCCAGTCCATTTCGATATAGTAGGTTTCGTCATCAACCTTATGCGGACCAGTTACTGAAGAACTGTATTCACCCTTGGTATCCGACTCAATCTGATCATAGTATATCTCAACAGAAACATCATCAATTGACTGCCCGTGTTCAAGGAGCTCGCTGATATTAAAGTAATATCTCGCCTTGAATCCGTTCAGATATGCAGGAGGCTGTGTCTGAGCACTTGTCACTCTTACAGTGAACTGCGTTCTCTCAGTGTTCTCCTGATTTACAAGAGCTTCAACGAAGAACGACTGTTTTTCCTCTTCTTTAGGAGGGAAATCAGCCTGCGGCTTCATATCAGGCGTTCCGAAATAATTATAAAGTCCTGCACATGCACCTGTGAATCCGGCATTGTAGTCAACTGCAACTTCGTTGTATACAAAGTCGGCAGTTATATCTCTGTGCCAGTCACCGTCATCCGGTCCGCCTACAAGAGCGCCCCAGAGTACGTGAGTCTGGTCTACCGGGTCATCCATGCTGAGTGTTGTTGAAGCATGTGACGCTCTGTGATGAGGATGTGAGGCTGAATTTTCAGCATATCCAACGATATAGCATCTGTTCATAGGGTTTTTGCCCATGATATATTCCATCTGGCTCTTCGCCCATTCGGAGAACTGTGAATCCTCCTCGCCTCTTGCAGCTGTTTCCTTCTGGTAAACCAGAGCACAGAGCTGTGCAGCAGTATTGTAACGTGCGGAACCGTAAGGATTAAGCACTGCGAAACCGGCCGGTGAGTCTGAGAGTTTGTCTGTGTCATTGCTTATCTGGTCAGTGTACTGGTATTCTGTTTCCCATAGATGGTCTGCAGGCGCACCCGGTTCAGCATGCGGAAGTCCCGACCAGAACTCAAGATTCCATCTGAATATGTACCAGTCACGTGCTGTATTTGTTATAGGTGCGAGCTTTGCAAATACACCGCCCCATACTGTATCCCAGCAGTGTACCCAGATATTCTGCCATATGTTTCCCGTATTTCTGATGATGCGCTTCATATAACCTGTGTAGTCATATGAACCGTCAGCATTCGGAGTATCAGAGAGACTGATTATTGAATCAATATAGTCATAGTTGCCTGTGCATTCATAGAGCCATACAGCAGCCCATGAAAGTTCATCCCAGGCATAGCTTGAATCGTAGAAGCTGCTTCCGTATCCAAGACTCTCCTTGTCACTGTACTCCTCATCAAAACTGTCAATGTATGTGTGAGTCTCAACTGCGAAATCGTAAAGAGCAAGTGCTGTCTTAAGTGACTTTTCCGCATACTCAGGGTCGGTGTCCTTAAAATTCAGATAGTTGATTGCAAGTGAAGCTGCAGCACCTGCAGCGCAGTCGGACGCCGGAACATCTGCTGTCGCAAAATATGCCGGTCTTGCAAAATCATCAAAGTGATCCATATCCTGAAGTTCAGGCGGATTCCAGTAGTTATGGTCATTGTCACCTTCTGCAACCTGATAGCAGTATGCAATAACCTTTCCGTCCTCGTCAAGGAAGGTTGCCTTCATGTAAAAATCATTGAACCAGCGAAGAATATCCTCAACGTGTTCCTGCTGTTCAGCTTTGATATATGCGTCTCTGAACTCATAGTAGCCCCAGCCTACTGTTGAAGCTGCGTATGAACCAGGAAGTCCGAACTTAACATGGTCTCCGGCATCGTGCATACCGCCGCCGAGATCAACGAACCCGTCACCGTCCGGATCAAGTATATCCCTGTATTCATCGATAAATTCCTGTGTAAGGTCTGTGCCGATGTACATGTGTTTCTGTTCATTTACAATCTCAAGAGGCTGGAGAGGAATTTTGTAGTCCTCAACGTGACAGTCACCTCTCCATTCGAGAAATCCGTCAGTTATGCCGGCTCCGCACTTGTTTGCGTCGTAAAATGTAAGTGAATACTGAAGTGCCTTGGCAAAGTTTACCTCAACATCATCATAGCTGAATGAATCCGGGTCAGGGAATGTCTGGTCAGTAATCGGCGGCGGATCTTCACCCGCCGACGCACCGACCGGCTGTGCTGCAAATCCGAATGTCATGGAAAGACTTAAGAATGCAGCAAGAAATCGGTTGATTTTTTTCATATGATTTTCCTTTCTTTCAGGGTGTTTTTATCCTGAAATCAGTTACTTTTTCGGGCCTACAGAATCTGTTACTTTGGAAAGATACTGTCTGAGTGCGGCAAGGTCCGCAAGATTAACCTTTCCGTCGTATGCAGTATCAGCAGCCTTTAATGCATCATCACTGAGTTTTTTATCACCTATAAGATAAAGGCTGAGGTATGAAAGATCTGTAACGTCGACCTTTCCGTCAAGATTTACATCACCGTAGATAATTTCGGAAGGTGTCGGTTTTGTTCCCGGTTCTTCTGATGATTCAAAAGGAGGGTTGCCGTATACAAGCTCATCGCCAAGATAGAGAGGAATATTCTGAGTTGGTCCGTATTCGTCACTTATCTCAAGTCCCTCGCGGCTGTAGTCATTTGTCGGATCCCAGTTAGCATTGTAATCAGCGTCCTGACCAACAATAATACCGAGCTGAAGTTCCATAGCTCCTCTGAACGGAATTCCCGTCCAGTCCATTTCCACATAGTAAACATTGTCCTTTACATGAACAGGGTCGGAAACCTTAACCTGTTTTTCCATATTGGAATTTGCAGCAACCTTGTCATAGTAAACTTCAATCTTGATATCGTCAGTTGACTGTCCGTGTTCCTTAAGTTCAGTTATATCAAAGTAATAGCGTGCCTTAAGTCCGTCTATGTATCTTGGCGGCTGTGATGTGTCAGCATGAATTCTTACTGTGTACTGTGTTCTTTCCTTGTTTTCCTGATTTACAAGAGCTTCAAGCCAGAATTCCTGTGCAGGTTCTTCCTTCGGAGGGAAGTTTTCTTCCGGAAGCATATCCTCTGTTCCGTAATATTCGTACAGACCTGCAAGGCAGCCTGTTACAGCTGCGTTATAGTCAACCGCTACTTCGTTGTAGATATAGTCCTTGGTAATGTCTCTGTGCCAGTCAGTTGCATCCGGACCGCCAACGAGAGCACCCCAGAGTACATGTGTCTGATCAACAGGATCATCCATGCTGAGTGTTGAGGAACCATGAGCTGCACGGTGGTGAGGATGTGAAGCTGCTGTCGGTGAATAGCCTACGATATAAGGGCGGTTCATAGGATTCTTTCCGAGAACATATTCCATCTGTCCTTCAGCCCAGTCCGCAAATCTTGCATCTTCTTCGCCTCTTGCAGCTGTTTCCTTTCTGTACACTGCTGCGCAGAGACCAGCTGCTGTATTGTAACGGCATGAACCGTATTCGTTAAGCATAGAGTATCCGGCAGGTGTTTTTGCCAGGAATGTTGTATCCTTTTCATCAAGCTCTGTTGTGTACTCGTACGGAAGGTTCCATAGTTCATCGGCCATACCGCCCGGATATGTGTGCGGAATTCCTGACCAGTACTCAAGGTTCCATCTGAAGATATACCAGTCACGTGCTGTATTGGTTATAGGTGCAAGCTTTGCGAAAACTCCGCCCCATACTGTATCCCAGCAGTGAACCCAGATGTTCTGCCATGTACTTCCCGTTGTCTTGATAATTCTCTTGATGTAGCCTGTATAGGTAACGTGTCCCATATCATCCTTGAGATTTTCATCAACGGAAATGATATCATCAATATAGTCATAGTTGCCTGTACATTCGTAAAGCCATACAGCTGCCCATGCAAGTTCGTCATAGTCATAGCTTGATGTGTAGAAACCGCCGTCATAGCCTAAGCTGAGAACTGACATTCCTTCGTCTTCCTCGTGAGTCTCAACAGCAAAGTCATAAAGAGCAATGGCTTTTTTAAGACTTTCCTCTGCATACTCAGGCTCTGTATCCTTAAAGTTCAGATAGTTGATTGCAAGTGAAGCTGCTGTTCCTGCACACATATCAGTTGCAGGTGTATCAACTGTTGCAAAGTACGCCGGTCTTGCAAAGTCGAGAAGCATGTCAGAACTCTGAAGCTCAGGCGGATTCCAGTAGTTATGGTCATTGTTTCCTTCGCCGACCTGATAGCAGAAAGCTATTACCTTTCCGTCCTCATCAAGATATGTTCCATTCATATAGAAGTCGTTGAACCAGTGAAGAATGTCTTCAACGTGCTCCTGCTGACCTGATTTTTCATATGCATCCCTGAATTCATAGTAGCCCCAGCCTACCGTTGAAGCAGCATACGAACCAGGAAGTCCGAACTTAACATGGTCTCCGGCATCATGCATTCCACCGCCGCAGTCCATATATCCGTCGCCGTCCGGGTCAAGAATATCCTTGTACTCATCGATGAATTCCTGGGATAGATTTGTTCCGAACTTGGCGTCGGCACCTTCAAGTGACATAGGTTTCAGAGGAATGTTATAGTCCTCAACATGACAGTCACCTCTCCACTCCAGCCACTTAAGTCCCGGATTGCCGTTTTCATCAACATCGTATCCGCACTTGTTGGCATCGTAAAAATAGAGTGTGTACTGAAGTGCTTTTGCAAAGTTTATCTCAACATCATCGTAACTGAATGAATCCGGATCAGGAAATACCCTCTCTTCATCTGTAACCTCCGGTGGTTTCTCCCCTGCATCAGCACTTACATTAAATGCTGTCAAAGCTGAACTGCACAGCACTGAAACACTGAGCAGTGATGCAAGAATTCGTCTGAACCCTGTTTTTTTCATAATACACGACCTTTCTTAATTTTTCATATTATACCCATTTACTAAAAAGCCCTACACATATATTATACTACCTTACAATATTTGTTTCAATACTAATCCGGATGATAAATTCTATAAATATTTCCTCTGGTATATAGTTAAAATATCAGAATAAGGAATGCATATTATTGAATTATTCAGGAAAATATGTTATGATATACGTATGTGTTTATTCACATATAATGCAAAAATACATAGAAAAGAGGAATTTTTTTGACATCAGTATTTATCTACACAATACTGGCCTGTGCTGTTTTCTGGATTGTATATTCCGGAAAATTAAAAAACGGTGCATCAGGCTATTCATTCGCTGAACTAATACCGTTCTGGATTCTGATGAGGGTTTGTCCGCTTATGATGCTTAAAACAAAAGCATCCGGCAATATAATCGCTCTCGCTGTCGATACAGTTATACTTATACTGATATGCATAATCTCTGCAAAAGCAGAAAAAAATGCACGTGAAGCTGCGGCTGTATATATGTTCTGTCCGCTGCCGGTAATGTGCATAGCTGTCGGTACTTCTGTATCAATGATAATAAATGCATCTGCCGCTGCTATAGCAGTATGTCTTATGATCTGGGCATTAAGAAAATACATATTTATTTCACCTTCTGTTTTCCTTAATGCATATATTACTACCTGTGTCGGCGGCTACCTTATAATGTATGCTTTATACTGTCAGTTTTTCTCATTTGCTGACCTTGTAAAGTACGATAAATACCCTGTATTTCTTATAGCAGGTCTTATCTGTACGGTTTCCGGCATAGTAATGTTTTTCCTCAGAGCACGCTCCATCGGGAAAAACAAAATAAATACAGCAGCGACTTCTGTACAGACTAATGAAAACGAATCATCCGTCAGAAAAGCAGGAAAAGAAAAATTTGGTACAAGGAACATCATTCATATAACAGTTCTTACTGCACTTTATGCTGCAGCAGTTATTTTCCAGCTTGGCAGTCATAAAGCACCTGAAACAGGAGTCTGCTTTAATTCAGACAACCCTGAATTAGTCATCGATCTTGGCGAATATGTTTCAGTATCAAAACTGGACTTCTTTCTCGGTCAGGAAAGTCTGAGAAGCGTATCAATATCAACATATAACGAAGTTAAGCGTGAGTGGATATCAATAAAAACTGAAGAACTTAAAACTGCATTCGCCTGGAATTCCGTTGATATTTCATGGTCGGTTCGTTATATAGGCCTTGTATTCGGCAGTTCAGACACACACGTAAACGAACTGGTAATACTCGGCGGAGACGGCGAACGCCTTATGCCGGTGGATACTTCCAACGCACCTGAACTGTTTGACGAACAGGAACTGTACCCGGAATATACTACATACTATTACCGCATGATGTTTGATGAGATTTATCACGGAAGAACAGCATATGAATTTCTGAATAATCTGTCGCTGTATGAAACCACCCATCCGCCGCTTGGAAAAACCATTATTTCAATTGGTATTGCAGTTTTTGGCATGAATCCTTTCGGATGGAGAATCATGTGTGCTGTATTCGGAACAGCTATGGTTCCTCTGATGTATCTTTTTGCATGGAAGCTTTCACACAGGTCAGATATCGCCCTGACCGGCGGAGTTCTTATTGCTACGGAATTCATGCACTTTACACTTTCAAGAATAGCAACTATAGACATCATAGTAGCACAGTTTATTGTGATGATGTTCTTCTTCATGTTCTGTTTTGTTCAGGAAATGCAGAACGGCGGAAAATTATCAAAACAGGCTCTCTGGCTTCTGTTCAGCGGTATTTCTGCAGGACTTGCCATCGCAACAAAATGGACAGGTCTTTATGCTGCTGCAGGACTTGCAGTTATCTTCTTTACATTTCTTATCAAGCACTGTCTTGCAGGGGGAAAGAAACTTAATGAATCTTCAAAATATCTGACAAAACTCTGTATTGTCTGTGTTATTTCCTTTATAATTATTCCTCTTACTTTCTATTGTTTATCATATATTGAATTTGTGCAGTCATATCCTGACAAGGGACTTATACAGCACGCAATAGATAATGCAAAATCCATGTATTCATATCACTCTGAGGTAACAAGCTCTCATCCGTATGAATCCCCGTGGTATTCATGGATTGCCAACCGGAAATCACTGCTTGATGCGATTACATCGCTGGATGACAACAAAATAAGCTCCATATCAACGTTTGGAAATCCTCTTGTCGTACTCGGCGGTTTCGCAGCATTTGTTTACAACATATATCTCTGGAGAGTCAAAAAAAATGCACCGGCTCAGTTCCTTTCAATAGCTTATCTCTCCATGCTCATGCCATGGCTGTTCATTCACAGAACAGTATTTATCTACCAGTACTTCGGATGCATACTGATTATGATTATGCTTATATGCAATGCACTTATGCAGATAAAACACAAAGCAAAAAATAAGGAAGCTGTGATAATCATTGCTTCTCTGCTGCTTTTTGTCATGTTCTTCCCTGAAATATCCGGAATTGCAGTAAGCAGAAAATACACACAGCAAATGCTCGAATGGCTGCCTACATGGATTTTTGAATAAGGAGGGACAGATAAATGAAGCTTATAAAAGAAAAAAAGATTTTCCACTATGCTTTAGCTTTCATAATCGTCACAATCTCCTACATGATCTGGCGTCTTGTCGCACCGGAAAGTAAAGCAGGTATAAAAATTTTAATGGGAGTTCTTATTGCCGCCGCAGCTGTTTTCTGTCTTATCTGCAGGAAAAAGGGAACTCTCACAGACAAAACTCTTATCAGATCGGTTATATTTGCCGGCTTTGTAATGCGAATAGGATATATGCTCTATACTCCATGTGATCTCAGATCTCATGACCTCTGGGAATTCAATACGGAAGGATACGGACACGCCGGATATATCCTGACTCTTATAGAAGATCATATGCTTCCGCAGAGCAATATCAGACAGTATTACCAGCAGCCTTTCTTCTATATCGCCGGAAGCCTTGTTTCAGCTCCGCTGAACAAAATTCTCGGATGCAGTGATCCTTTCTTTATTGTCGATACTGCAAAAATCATATGCTGTGCTGCATCATGCTTTGTACTTCTTATGGCAGATAGTTTCTGTGATATATTTGAAATCAGCGGAAAAGGACGGCTTGCCGCAGTTGCATTAACATCCTTCCATCCTTCTTTCTGTCTTTCAATAAGGATTACTCCGGATATGCTCGTTGCATTTCTTATGACAGCTGCACTTCTGTACACGCTAAGATGGTACAGGTCACCGGACTGGAAAAACACAGTCATACTTGCATTTATCTACGGACTGGCTGTTATGACAAAACTCTCGGCCGGAGCTGTAGCAATCTTCACAGCAGCAGTGTTTATCCTGAAACTTGCTGAAAAAATCAGGGAACACAAATTCGGTTTTCTCATACCAAGATTTATAGTATTCGCTGTAATCAGTCTTCCGCTCGGAATGTGGTACAGTATAAGAAACTATAAACTCTTTGACCAGGAATTCGGATATGTACTTCCTATACCGGACAGTTATCCTATGTATATAGGAGACCGTTCACTCGTACAGAGATTCGTTATTCCGGATATATCAAATATCATTGCAAGACCTTATACTATAGTTAATGATGACTTCAACCTTTATGCATACGCAGTAAAATCATCCCTGTTCGGTGAATTTTCATTTGAAGTACCATCGTTTATTCCTGTAATACTTCTGTTATCTGCATGTGCAATATCAGTATTTGCAATAGCTGCCCTTATAAGTGGTTTAAAGAAACCAAAGCAGGAAAGAAATCTGTTTTTTATCTCTGCATCATGTGTAATATTTTTAGCAACAATCATTTCATTTATTATAAAATATCCTCAGGCATGCAGTATGGACTTCAGATACATGACATATCTCATAATACCTTTTGCAGTTCTCTGCGTAAAATACTATGATGTATGCCGAAAAAACTGGTTAAAAAATATGTTCTGCGTTTCACTGATACTGTTTTCAGTAAGTTCATGTCTTATGTACACACTTATAAAAAATTAATTTCAGAATCGAGTAGGAGGCTAACCATTATTTGATTAGCCGACCTCTCACACCACCGTG
>JAUNJJ010000059.1 GCA_030533325.1 Oscillospiraceae bacterium | reverse complement strand
ATACTGTTCAGATATCTCAAACGCTAAGGGAGTAAATATTCAAAGAGGAATAAAGAATTTACATTTATTTGAAACTCAAATTAACGTAGAAGGTATTGTACTTGATCAAGTAACGTCACTCGACCTCATTTCATGTAAAATAGAAAATTTTCACAAATTAAACGCTTTACCATCATTAATAAATCTTCAGATTTATCAAGGTGAATTTGAAGGTGTAATTTTCAATGAAGGTGAATATATTTTAGAAAACAGTACGGTTTTCGAAGATTTTGATACTATAAAATATTTTGAACTTAAAGGTTTTAAAATTAATGATATATCTGGGTTTATCAATATGGATTCTTTAGAGTGTCTATATATAGATAAAGATAGTTTAGATAAATCTCAAATCGAACAACTAAAAAATAACAAAATAAAAATTTCTTTTGATTATATAAAAAAATCATAGTAGAAATTTATTTAAAATAATCATATTTTACAATTAAATCCAAAATAATATAGCCTTAAAAATCTTTTATGTAGATTTTTGAGGCTCATAATATTCAGTCATCATATGAACCCTGTTTAATAAATATTCCCCATTCTGATGGTTAATTCAAAAGTCTCAGAGACTGTGTGTATTCAATTCTTGTAAACGGCAGAAAATGAAAAATTTCTGGAACAGCACGGAAGAGAATATTTTCTTCTGTATCTGAGACCTATAATAAACGGAACAGGAAATTACTATATCGAGGCAGAAACACGGGATCACAGACGAATGGATGTAGTAGTTGACTATCTCGGAGTACAGTATATCATTGAACTGAAGATCTGGCGCGGAGAGGAATACAACCGCAAAGGTGAGGAACAGCTCTGTGATTATCTCGAAAAGCATAATCTGAAAAAAGGTTATCTGGTAAGCTTCTGTTTCAATAAAAATAAGAAATCCGGTGTGAATGTAACTCAGAATGGTGATAAGACTATAGTTGAGGCGGTTGTGTGATTTGGTTTAGCAGAATTCACCTGAATATATTTTTCAACCATATACGCAAATTGCACAAAACACTTAAAATCCTCTTGTATTTTTAAAATAAATAGTGTATAATTAATATATTATTTAAAAGAATCTGGGGGTTTTATTATGAGACTTGTAACACGATCAGACTTTGACGGACTTGCCTGCGGAGCACTCCTGCTTGAGGTAGGCATTATAGATTCATGGAAGTTCGTTCACCCTAAGGATCTTCAGGACGGACTTTTTGAAGTAACAGAAAACGATGTTCTTGCAAACGTTCCTTTTGTTGAAGGCTGCGGACTGTGGTTTGACCATCACTCCAGCGAACACGAAAGAAATCAGCTCGAAGGAAAGTACAAGGGCGAAAGCCGCATCACTCCTTCCTGTGCAAGAATCATCTACGAATACTATGGCGGCAAGGAGAGATTCTCGCACTTTGATGAGATGATGGAAGCTGTTGACAAGGTTGACTCCGGACACCTTACCATTGATGAAGTACTCAACCCTACCGGCTGGATACTTGTAGGATTCCTTATGGATCCGCGTACCGGACTCGGTCGTTTCAGGAACTTTACAATCAGCAACTACCAGCTTATGGAAAAACTTCTCCACTGCTGCAGAACAATGTCAACAGCAGAGATTCTTGCTATGCCTGACATTATCGAACGTATTGAAGTTTACAACGAGCAGACGGAACTTTTCAAAAAGATGGTTCACGATCACACCGAGATAAGAAAAGATGTAATTATAACTGATCTCCGCGGCGTTGATCCTATCTACACAGGAAACAGATTTATGATTTACAGCCTCTACCCTGAGCAGAACATTTCTGTATGGATAGTAAACGGAAGAGGCGGTCTTGGCTGTTCATGTGCTGTCGGACACAGTATTCTGAACAGAACATCAAACGTCAACGTAGGAAGTCTTATGCTCAAGTACGGCGGCGGCGGTCACCGCGTAGTCGGAACCTGTCAGTTCCCGGATGAAGAAATGGCCGAAAAGGTACCTGCTCTTCTTGACGAGATAGTAAACTACAAGGAATAATACAATAAAATACTGCATTTGTACAGAATTCTTTACGTACAAATGCAGTTTTGTTTGTAAACAGGGGTTGATTATCATGAATTAACATTGTATAATATAAGGTACAGTGAAAGGAGAAACAAATATGTCTGATAAAAAAAATATAAATGAAAATCAGGATACCATGAAGTTTAAAGTACCGGCAAGGTCGGTCGTCAGTGCTGACCAGACGCGAGTATACAGGAAAGAAGACCTTGAAGAAGCAAAAAAACGTGCTGCCCTTTCCGAAGCGAACAGGAAGGCAGTTCAGCAGAAAAATTCTTCCGGTACATCAGATAAATCAGCACAGAATCAGAACAGGACATATAAAAAATCCTCATCTGCTTCCGGACCAAAACATCCGCAGCA
The DNA here is from genome assembly GCA_030533325.1 of Oscillospiraceae bacterium. Classification (GTDB taxonomy): domain Bacteria; phylum Bacillota; class Clostridia; order Oscillospirales; family Ruminococcaceae; genus HUN007. Next base: position 20,615 of record JAUNJJ010000059.1, on the reverse strand, counting down.
GCGCCGTGCAGTTCCGGCAAATGAAACTGCTTCAAACAGAAATGAACACTCAAATGCCAGAGTCGTAAAAAAGAAAAAAGGCGCATTCGGAAGATTTGTAAAGTTTCTTATCGGAATTTTTATTGCCCTTTTCCTCGTTTACTCAGCCGCAGCTCTTTACTACATAACCAAAATTAATTCAATAGAGAATTCCGGCAGCTACATAAATGACCCGGATACTATGCTCTATTCATCTCAGGTGAAAAATATTCTTGTTATTGGTGAAGATACAAGGGACAATAATGTACGCGGTCTTTCAGACTCCATGATTCTTCTGTCCATAAACAAAAAGAATCACAAACTCCAGATGACATCATTTATGCGCGATATCTATACCGAAATTGACGGATACGGTTCAGAGAAGCTCAATGCTGCATACTCCTACGGCGGAGCAGAACTTCTTAAGGATACCATAGAAGATAATTTTAAAATAAGAATTGACGGTTGCATGACAGTAAACTTTACAGCCGTCGCTCATATAGTGGATGCTGTGGGCGGTGTACAGATTACCGTAAGTGCCTCTGAAGCAAATGCGATAAACGAAATTCTCTACAGTGAAGTCAATGAAATAATGGGTGACAGCCCTGATGCTGACTTTCTCCCTGTTTCCGACGGAACATTCATGCTGAACGGCAAGCAGGCTTTATCCTACAGCAGAATAAGATATGTCGGTGATGCTGACTTCGAACGCACACAGCGTCAGAGAACAGTTATAACCCAGATAATGAGCCGCATGAAAAAAATAAATCCGGTAACATTCAACTCCGGAATAACAAAGGCTCTGCAGTATATCGGCTCTGATATGAGTGTCACAGACATGTATATTCTCAGTCTGAGGCTGCCGGCTATACTTGCTTCATACGAACCTGAACAGCTCCGTGTCCCTGCTGACGGAACCTGGTCATACGGCGAAACCTGGGACGGCATGTCAATCATTAACGTTGACTTCTATGCAAATACCGAATATCTGAAAAATAATATCTATCTTCCGGATACACAGTCTGAAGCTCCGGAAGAAGAAACCGAATAAATCTCCTCACGCACCTAATAGCACAGAAAATGCAGCTCCCCGAAACTCCAGGGAGCTGCATTTTATAGTTTCTTAATCAAGCGTATCATAAAATCTGTTTATACCTGATTCATCAGCTTTGCTGTCAGCAACGCATATTGTCAGCTTTTTGATACTGAGATTATTAGTTGCAAATGCCAGACGAACGTAGTGACCTTCTTCGTCAAGATTATACAGTATGTAGTTTCCATTCACCTCATCAGGCATTCCAAGAGCCTCTATAATCTGATCTCTTGATGTTTTAAGCGGAAGACCCAGATAGCTGAAATCAAACTCTTCAAATTCCTTATCCGGACAAATGCTGATAAGGGAAACTGTTTTATCACTGAAATCTTCCTCATCAGCCTGACAGTCTTCAAGCACTACCCTTCCTATGCGGTAATCACCGTAGTAAAGCATACCGTAAATACTTGTATCTGTACAGTTAAAAACTGTATTCGGGTCTATGCGAAGATTTGAAAGTTCGCCGAATCTGAAAGGAAGAGAAACCTTCTTTCCCATTATTCTTAATTTCAGGGCCGGATTAACCGTATCTGATTCTGAAACTGTATTGTCCGCACTTACAACATTTTCGTTTACATCCGTATTGCCGCTGCATCCGCAGAAACACATCATGATTAAAGCAAGCACAGCTATAATGCCGGCGTTTTTATTCATTCAAAAAATCCTCTCATTAATAAAGCTCTGTATTTTTTGAAGCTGGTCCTGTATAAACAATATCCTTGTCAAATCCCATAGCTATAATAAGAATCTGATTAAGGAAAATCATAGCCACACACCAGCCTGTTGACTTTCCGTAAGCCTTTCCGAACTGATAGTAAATATAGCATGACAGAACCACCACAGGAATCAGAGCCAGAAATGCAATCAGAGTCAGAATCACACTTTCCGTAATTGAAACCAGTATCAGCAGTATGTAATAAAGTGCTGTTAAAACAGCTATCCATGTTGCTGCAGTATATCTGCCCGTTGCAATTTTCGTAATCACAAAAAGGTTATAGAAAGGTATAAGGCTCTTCCAGCCCGGTTCCCCTGCTTTCTCAAAAAGCTTCCAGTATGAAATAATATCAAGTATACCGACAGCCAGTGAAACAAAAATAAGTATCAGATACACAATCAAAAATGCTCCTACAAATACGGTTCCCATATTCCCCGTCCTCCGTTTTTTCAAAAAATTTAGTATAATAGTGTAATAAAGCACTAATATTATTAATTATACATAAAAAACTATAATATGTCAAGCACAAGAATTTCAGCGGATTAACACAAAAAAGTCTTGACATTTGTATTGACAGTGATATAATAATATAAAAAATAAAAGGAGAACAAAGCTTATGAATGCACAGAAATTCACTCAGAAATCACTCGAAGCAGTTCAGGACGCTCAGAGTATTGCCATCTCAAATCAGCAGATGAACATTGAGCAGGTTCATCTTTTCCTTGCACTTCTGAAACAGGAAGGCAGTCTGACAGCTCAGCTGCTTAAAAAAATGGATGTTTCAGCTGAAGCAGTGTCAGCAACAGCAGAAAATATCATCAGCGGTCTTCCTAAGGTATCAGGTTCAGGAAGAAAACCGGATACAGTTTACCTTTCACGTGCAGTAGATGAAGCACTGGTTGAGGCTGAAAATCAGGCGAAGCAGATGGGAGACGAATATGTGTCAGTTGAGCACATCGTACTCTCTCTTATAAAAATGGCCGACACCACAATGTCAAAGCTCTTTTCACAGTACAAAATAGACGCACAGAACTTCATGACAGCACTGGCATCAGTCAGAGGAAATACAAGAGTAACAAGCCAGAATCCTGAGGAAACCTACGACGTACTGAAAAAATACGGACAGGATCTCACAGACCTTGCAAAAAACAACAAACTTGATCCGGTTATCGGCCGTGACAGCGAGATAAGAAATATAATAAGAATTCTGTCAAGAAAGACAAAAAACAACCCGGTTGTAATAGGCGAACCTGGTGTAGGTAAAACTGCTATTGCAGAGGGGCTCGCTATAAGAATAGTACGCGGAGACGTGCCTTCTTCACTCAGAGACAAGCACATCTTCTCACTTGACCTCGGCGCTCTCGTTGCAGGCGCAAAATACAAAGGTGAGTTCGAGGAACGTTTCAAGGCTGTTCTCAAGGAAATCAAAGCTTCCGACGGAAAAATCATTCTCTTTATCGATGAGATTCACATGATAGTAGGAGCCGGCAAAGGCGAGGGTGCCATGGACGCAGGCAACCTGCTGAAACCGATGCTTGCAAGAGGCGAGATTGACTGTATCGGTGCAACAACACTGGACGAATACAGAAAGTATATTGAAAAGGACAAGGCTCTCGAAAGAAGATTCCAGCCTGTATATGTCTCCGAGCCTACTGTTGAAGACACTATCTCAATTCTCAGAGGACTTAAGGAAAGATATGAGGTATTCCACGGTGTAAAGATTCAGGACCAGGCTATTATCTCGGCTGCCGTTCTTTCAAACAGATATATCACAGACCGTTTCCTTCCTGACAAGGCAATCGACCTTGTAGATGAAGCCTGCGCAATGATAAAAACTGAAATCGACTCAATGCCTACAGAACTTGATGAAATCTCACGTCACATCATGAGACTTGAAATAGAAGAAACCGCACTTAAAAAAGAAGAGGACAAACTCAGTGCCGAACACCTCAGTGAGATTCAGAAAGAACTTGCAGAACTTCGTGAAAAATTCGGCTCAATGAAGGCTCAGTGGGAAAATGAAAAGAATGCAATAAATGATATAACAAAAATCCGCGAGGAACTTGAAGCCTTAAACGGAGAAATCGAAAAGGCTGAAAGAGAATACGACCTTAACAAGGCTGCCGAACTCAAATATTCAAGACTTCCTGAACTTCAGAAAAAGCTTGAGGAAAAAGAACAGCTTGCCGAAGAGGCAAAGAGTGACAGTTCCCTTCTCAGAAACAAGGTTACAGAAGAAGAAATCACAAAGATTATCGCAAGATGGACAGGTATCCCTGTTTCAAAACTTGCTGAAAGCGAACGTGAGAAACTTCTGAACATGGAATCAATACTCCACAAACGTGTAATCGGACAGGACGAAGCTGTAAAGAAAGTATCAGAAGCTATTATCCGTTCAAGAGCAGGTATCCAGAACCCGAATCAGCCGCTGGGTTCATTCCTCTTCCTTGGTCCTACAGGTGTAGGTAAAACTGAGCTTGCCAAGGCACTTGCACAGTGTCTGTTCGATGATGAAAAGAACATTGTCCGCATCGACATGAGCGAATACATGGAAAAGCATGCCGTAAGCAGACTCATAGGAGCTCCTCCGGGATATGTGGGATATGAAGAAGGCGGTCAGCTTACAGAAGCAGTAAGAAGAAGACCGTATTCAGTTGTCCTGTTTGATGAGGTTGAAAAGGCTCACCCTGATGTGTTCAACACACTGCTTCAGGTACTTGATGACGGACGAATTACCGACTCACAGGGACGTACTGTTGACTTCAAAAATACAATCATCATACTCACATCAAACCTCGGTTCTCACTTAATACTTGATGGTATCGTTGACGGTGAGATCTCCGAAGAAGCCCGTGAAAACGTGGATAAGCTTCTGAAGCAGAGTTTCAGACCTGAATTCCTTAACAGACTTGATGAGATTGTATTCTACAAGCCGCTCATGAAGGAGCAGATAATGAGTATCGTTGACCTTATGCTTGAATCTCTTCAGAAGAGACTTGCAGACAAACAGCTTACAGTTACTGTAACAGAGGCTGCAAAGAACTTTATTATCGAAGACGGATTTGATCCTGAATTCGGTGCAAGACCTCTTAAGAGATATATCCAGAGAACGGTTGAAACACTTGTGGCAAGAACAATAATCGCTGTTGATCTTGAACCAGGTACAGAACTTGTCGTTGATTACGATGCTGAAAAAGAAGAGTTTACATGTACGGAAAAGAAACCTGAAGATTCACAGCAATAAAAACAGGCCTGCGTAACGTCACGTTACGCAGGCTTATTTTCATTTTTTAAAATACTTTGTTTCAAAATCACTGATATCCATTGGCCTGTCGAAGTAGTAGCCCTGAAAAACATCGCATCCTTCATTGATAAGAAAATCAACCTGTTCCCTGTTTTCGACACCCTCTGTAACAACATCCATACCAAGATTTTTGGAAAGAGAAATTATTGCACTGAGAATCGCACGGCTTTTTGCCATATTGGTATTGTCTATCCTGTCAAGGAAACCCATATCAACCTTTACGACATCAGCATTGATTTCCTTCAGCATACTCAGCGATGAATATCCGCTTCCGAAGTCATCAATCTCAACCTGAAAGCCATACTCCCTGAGCCTGTCAACAAGTGCAAGATGGTTTTTCACATCTGTAATAATTGCTGTTTCTGTAATTTCGAGCTTTAGATTAACAGGATCAATTTCATATTTTTCTGCAAGTCCGGTAAATATCTCATAAATATCCATAAAGTAAAAATCCTTCGGAGAAATATTTACAGAAATATGATAACCTTCCCTGCCTTCGTCCTTCCATTTTCTTAGAAGCTTACAGGCACACTCCCAGATATGGTGATCAAGAGTTCCTATAAGACCGGATTTTTCAAAAACACCGATAAATTCAAGCGGAGGAATTACCCCAAGTTTAGGATGGAACCAGCGTACAAGAGCTTCAGCCCCAATCATTTCACCGGCTGTATTTATCTGAGGCTGAAGAAACATCCTGAACTGTCCGTTTCTTATAGCATTATTAAACTCACCGGTTATATTTTTTTCATAAATAAGTGAATCACGAAGTTTATTGTCATAGTAGCTTATCGTCTCAGAATAACTGTTCTTTATTGTTTTTATTGCCATAAACGCCCTGTCGCACATAACAGAAACATCAAGACTCCGGTCTTCCACCTTATATACTCCGAGATGTATGTATACATGGTAAGCCTTGTTTTCTGAAAGTTCACCGAGCCTGTGTACTTCTCTGACCCAGAGCTTTTCATCAAACTTATCAGCCGGAACGCAGACGGCAAAACGGTCTGCCGACATTCTTCCGAAAACCGACCTGAAACCTCTTCTTTTAAGAACACGGAGCATATCTGCAATTTTTTTCAGAAGCTCATCGCCTTTTTCTATACCGAAAACGTCATTTACAAGTTTAAAGTCCTTTATATCACTGCAAAGAATAATATATTCTCTGTCTCCGGAATTATCAAGCATTTTTCTTACCTGTTCATAGAAGAATTCTTTGTTATAGAGACCGGTAAGCTTATCATGAGTAAGTTCATAGTGTTCTTTCTGATGTCTCAGTATCTCTTCCGTTTCATCGTGAAGAACAAAAAAACAGCCTATGTATGAGTCTCTCGTGTCATAAAGTGCCTTATATGAAACATCAATATGTTTTGCGTCACGAATCATCTTCCATGAATATTCATGAAGATTGCTGACATTATTTTCTTTCTGATGTATGAACAGAGAGTCCATCATTGTCTCAGCTTTGTCTTCATTAAGATAATTCTGTACAATTGCATTTACGTAAATACATTTCCCCTTTGAATCAAAACACACAACGCCGTCATTCATATTTCTGACAGCGGCTGAAAGAAGCTGTTCAACAAGATCATGCGGAATAAACACAAACGAAAAATAATAAATTCCTGTTCCCAGAACTGCAAAAAATACAATAGCAAGGTCAACCGGTATCCTCATAAGAACAGATATAACATCAAGGACTGCTTCCACTGAAAACAAAAGCAGCAATACAAGATAACCTTTCCGATATATTGACGGTGAAGTAACCATCTTGTAAAAAAGCAGTGCGAGTATTAACGCAACAAGCATTATAACAAAAAAACGGTGTGCTACATAAAACGGCGTTATATCACATATTTCATAGGATACATGCCTCTGATCACCGGGATATATTCTGCAGCTGAAAACATGGTTTTTTATTACATTGATTCCCATGGATACTGAATCTGCCAGAACCAGACCATAGAGAATCAGCTTTGCCGGCATTTCACTTCTCTGTACATCCGAATAATGCCTCAGAAAATAGTATGCTGATATAAGAAGTATATCAGTAAGTGAAAAATACAGTCCGTACAAACACAATGCAGATATCTCTGAATACGCTGTTATAGCTCCGGCATACGCAACAATAGTTAATACTGCGGCAAAAAGCAGTCTCCTTATGTATTTTATAAGTGGTGATGTCTTATCACGGAAGATGACATTGTACGTAACAATCAGTACAACTGCCATGATAAGAATAAAAACGGCGTATAGAACTTTCAATTCAATTTCCCCTTTACATTTCCTGTACCTGTATCTACACTTTAATCAATATCATACATATATGATACAATATTATATGCAATATGTCAATGAAATTTATATCGAATTTATTTCAGCAGCACCATTTTGGTCAGCTGCATACATATGTGAATCTGGTTTTGTACATATTTATTAGATGTCTGTTTCTGTAACAATGGACATTTCAGTACATTCTTATGATATATATCTATTAAAACAAACAAAGTTAGTCAGTAAATTTATTATGCTATTGAAAATAAAAAGCTGTAACATTATAATATATTATAGTATTTTATTTTTTATCAGGAGAAAAAACGTTAATGAATTTGCTAAGCATGATTAAATCACTATTCAGAAAGCCCGCGGAGCCCGAAGAAAATGAGACCTGTTCCGGTACCGTTCCTGCCTCCGTCCCGACATGCAAGGCTTCAGAAGCATATCTTAAGGATCAGCATGAAAATGTAATATGCATGCCGTTCTTCCCTTTTATCATAGGAAGAAACCCCGTTCAGAACGGAAACGGTCTCTCTCTGTCCGGAACACCCGAAATATCCGGGGTTCACGCAGCAATAATTTATGAAAACGGAAAATATTATCTTGAGGACATGAATTCAACGAACGGAACATTTATTACGGACGGAGATAACGAAAAGAGAATTTCAAGAGAAGAACTTTATGACGGATGCATGTTCAGCCTCTACCGAAGCAGGTTTACATTTCATATAGATTCCCGTGCAGGACAGACATGTATAATAGGTACAGGCGAAGATTATCAGAATTCCCGCACTGTTCCTCTCACCAGTACAGATGAACACAGCACATCCGAAACGGACTATGATTCATATATCACTGACAAATCCGGTAAAACCATATTTTTTATAGAAAACTATCCTTTCAGAGCAGATACGGAACCGTCATTTATCATTGATAAAATAAATATTCAGGCCGGAACGCTGTACTGCATTTCATCAGAAGAAACTATTTATGCAGAGGATGAATGCGTCACTCCGGGCGAAAAAGCAGAACTGTTTTCCGGATGCTGTTTCAGAGCCGGAAAAAATGAATACAGGTTCCATATAAAAAAATAACAGGAGAAACAAATGGATATTATAACCGCATACTGCACTGATGCTGGTGCAATTAAACGTATAAATCAGGACAGTCTGTGTATCAGGCATGCTGTTTTCGGCAGTGAAAATGTCGTTCTTTCTGCTGTATGTGACGGACTCGGAGGACTTTCTGACGGTGAAACTGCAAGCTCATTTGTGATATCAAGGCTTTCGGAATGGTTTGAAAACTCGGTCTGCAAACATCTTAAGAACGGTAGTTCGATGCTTGCTATAAGAAAAGACCTGGACCTTATGCTGCATGAAACAAGTGAAATCATAAACCTGTATTCAGATAAAACAGGACGACTTTCCGGAACGACAATGACCTGTATGCTGTATATCGAACACTTCGGGAAATTTTTATGTGCTCATATCGGAGATACCAGACTCTACAAAATTACAGATGAAAAAACAGAAATCCTGACCACTGACCATTCCGTTCTGTCAGACGAAATAAGAAAAGGAATTATTTCTGCAGAAGAAGCTTCCAGTGATGAAAGGCAGAATCAGCTTACCAAGTGTATGGGAGCAGGTCTGAAAAATATTTCCTTTGATTACAGAATAGACAGTGCGGAAACAGGCGCAGTGTATATGATTTGTTCAGACGGATTCAGAAAAAAACTAAAAAATGATGAGATATCCTCACTTTACTCCTCTGCTTCTGCAGAAGCAAGACTAAGGGAACTGACAGACCTCTGTATCAGAAGAAATGAAACCGACAACATATCTGCAGTTCTTGTAAAACTAAACGAAAAGGCGGAATCATAAATTGCTCAGTCAGGGTTATATACTAAACAACAGATACCGTATAGAAAATATTATCGGCCGGGGTGGTCTCTCTGTCGTATATAAGGCAACGGATCTTGAGGCAAACGGAGCAGTACGTGCTGTAAAGGAAATATCAAAAAGCTGCCGTGAAATGGCTGACTCGGCAAAGCAGGAATCCATACTTATAAAAGAACTCTACGAACACGACAAATACAACTTCTTCCCTAATATAATACAGAGAACTGAAACAAAGGACACTCTTTACATTGTTATGGACTACATTGACGGCCAGTCGATGAACGCTCTCCTGAAATCAGGAGCATTTTCACAGAATCTGATAATAGAATACGGAAAAGACATCTGCTCAGTTATGCAGTTTCTCCATGACTACGGCAAGATATACAGTGATATGAAGCCGGACAATCTTATGATCATAAACAATACCGGTTCTGCAAAGCGTCTTGGTACGGAAAAACGTTCTGGTACACTTAAACTTATCGACTTTGGTGCCGTTATCCAGATGGAGTCCGGTATCCCGGTGCAGTACACTCCTGAATACGCCGCTCCGGAACAGTTCCGTGCTGAACGTCTTGACAGAAGAACGGATATATTCAATATCGGTGCCACCCTCTATCACATGGCAACAGGAAGAAAGCCTCTGCCGGTTTATGATGAAAACAAAAAACTCAGACCCTCATCTGAACGTTTCCCTTTTAATTCAAAGGATATAAAGATTGATGTATCTGTAAAGAAAATTATTCGCCGGTGCACTGAAGACAACCCTGCAAAGAGATTCAGATCATGCCGTGATCTTTACCACGCACTTGAAAAAACGGAAAATCACAGTCAGATTAAACTTACTGTACTCTCCGGATTTGCAGCTGTTCTTTCAGCACTTGTATGTGCATTTTCATACAGCAGATACCTCCGGCAGGAAAATATAGAATACGAACACCTTATTGCAACAGCAAAAAAATCCGTTTCATACGAAGAAAAAACAACTCTGTACAAAAATGCTGTTAAACTGCAAAGCGACAGAACAGAGGCATACTTTGGTCTGATTGAAACATACAAAGAAGATCTTTCCTTCGACGAGGAAGAATCATACGACATGCTGAGACTGCTCACAGCAAATTCCGGAAAACTTAAACAAAATCCGGAATATGAACTCCTCGCATTTGAAACCGGAAAACTTTACTGGTACTACTATGACTACGGGACAGAATACAGTTCAGATAACTCTGCAACCAGAATGAAGGCTTCCGCCGAATGGTTTTCCGATGCAATCAGCGAAAATCTCAGAAACATTTCCGAAGAAAAATACCAGATGGCAAAAATATATTACGATATCGGAAACTTTCATTCAGAAATACAGAAACTTGTTATCGAAGGCGATGACACTGATGCCTATGCAGGATACTGGAAAAGCCTCAGCGAAATGTCCGACTTTGCAGAATCTTCCTCTGCAGAAACTGAGATAGTTCTTCTTGAAACATACAAGATGATAATGAATTCTCTTGGCATCTACACCTACAAATTCGCTTCATTCATCCCTGAAGAAGATGTAAGAAATCTTTACTGTAAAACACGGAAAAATACAGAATCAGTAATCACAACAACGGAAAAAACCAGGGCCATAAAACAGCAAATAAAAAACGGATACCAGCTGACTGAAGATACCATTGAAAGAGCATACGGAGGTAGAAAATGACACACGAAATATGGCAGAAAATTTTTATAGTTTCCGGTATACTCTCCGTAATCTTCGCTGCTCTTACGGTCTTCCTCATCATACACTTCAGATTCTTCTCACTTGTCCGTTTCACCATAAGCAGCACAAAGACCACCAAAAAATATCCTGCTGATATCCCCGAAAAGACCACACACACAGAAAAGCTTTCTTCTCCGGTTCCTGCTCCGGACCAGTCCGGCGGCACCGTAGTCGCCCCTCCTCACTCATCCGAAAGCACCGGCACCGTAATAGCCTCTGACACATTCCGTTACATAAAAAGCATAGTAATAACCAACGCTGACATAAGCCAGATAACCTCCCTCTGCCCCCGCAAAATTGCAGGCGACAGCGAAGGTGCAGGCGACAGCAATTTTGGGGGGGGACCGCAAAGCCCTGCAAAAAAACAAATCTACCAAACTTACCCCTACGCCCACCGAAAATCAATTCTTTCAAAATCAAAACGCTGCACTTCATGATGAAGTGCAGCGTTTTCTATATAATAACAGATAAATTACTTAGCCTTCTCTTCAACTTCCTTAACAAGCTTAGCCACAATATCATCAACAGGAACTCCAGGCATTTCGCCTTCCTTCCTTGAACGTACAGTAACCGTATTACTCTCCATTTCCTTATCACCAATAACAAATGTATAAGGAATCCTCTCAAGTCTTGAAGCCTTGATCTTAGGGCCGATATTGTCATCCCTCTTGTCAACGGTAACTCTCATGCCATATGCTGAAAGCCTGTCGGCAATACTCTGTGCATAGTCATTGTGCTGCTGTCCGATTGGAAGAATTCTTACCTGCTCAGGAGCAAGCCAGAGCGGAAGTACACCGGCAAAACGTTCGATAAGGTAAGCAAGTGTTCTTTCATAGCATCCGAGTGATGTTCTGTGGATAATATAAGGGAGCTTCTTCTGTCCGTCCCTGTCTATATAGTACATACCGAACTTTTCAGCAAGAAGCATGTCAATCTGAATAGTAACAATTGTATCTTCCTTGCCGAATACATTCTTGTACTGGATATCAAGCTTAGGACCGTAGAAAGCAGCTTCATCAATACCTACTTCGTACTCAACACCGAGTTTGTCGAGAATCTCACCCATTACTCTCTGAGCTTCTTCCCACTGTTCCTTAGTGCCTTCGTACTTGTTTTTCGGATTTTCCGGATCCCACTGAGAGAATCTGAATGTACAGTCTTCAAGAAGACCTACTGTGTCAAGAACGTATTTTGCAAGTTCAAGACATCCCTTGAATTCTTCCTCAAGCTGGTCAGGACGAAGGATGTAGTGACCTTCAGAAATAGTGAACTGACGTACACGGATGAGGCCGTGCATTTCACCGCTGTCTTCGTTTCTGAAAAGTGTTGATGTTTCAGTAAGACGCATCGGAAGATCTCTGTATGAACGCTGGCGGTTGAGGTATACCTGATACTGGAACGGACATGTCATAGGACGGAGTGCAAAACATTCCTTTGTTTCATCATCAGGATCGCCGAGAACAAACATACCGTCGAGGTAGTGGTCCCAGTGTCCTGAGATTCTGTAGAGATCTCTCTTGGCCATAAGAGGAGTCTTTGTAAGCAGGCAGCCTCTCTTCTGTTCTTCGTCTTCAATCCATCTCTGGAGAAGCTGAATAACTCTTGCGCCCTTTGGAAGAAGAACAGGAAGACCCTGACCAACGTAGTCAACTGTTGTAAAGTATTCAAGCTCACGGCCGAGCTTATTGTGATCACGAAGCTTTGCTTCTTCAAGTTTCTTAAGGTGTTCTTCGAGTTCTGAAGCCTTAGGGAAAGCAACTGCGTAAACTCTTGTGAGCATCTTGTTCTTTTCATTTCCTCTCCAGTATGCACCTGTGCATGAGAGAAGCTTAAATGCCTTTACACCTGAAGTTGAAAGAAGATGAGGGCCGGCACAGAGATCTGTAAAGTCACCCTGTCTGTAGAATGAAATCGGCTCACCCTTGTCCGCATGTTCCTCACAGAGTTCAACCTTATACGGTTCACCCTGTTCCTTAAGATAAGCAACGGCTTCATCAGGCTGCATCTCAAACTGTTCAAGCTTAATGCCTTCCTTGACTATCTTCTTCATCTCAGCTTCAATCTTAAGAAGCTCATCAGCTGAAAACGGTTTTTCAACATCAAAGTCATAGTAGAAACCTGTATCTATCGCAGGTCCGATAGCAAGCTTTGCTTCCGGATAAAGGCGCTTTACAGCCTGTGCCAGAATATGTGAAGCGGTATGCCAGAAAGTCTTCTTACCTTCTGTTGAATCAAAAGTCATTACTTCAAATTCGCAGTCAGTATCTACAACGGTTCTGAGATCCTTTACCTCACCGTTGATTTTTACACAGCATGCTGCCTTGAGAAGTCCTGCGCCAATACCCTTAATGATATCAGCAGCAGACTGACCACTCTCAGCTTCTCTGATACTTCCGTCTTTTAACGTAAGCTTTACCATAGTTTTCATATCCTTTCGAAATAAAATAATAAAACCCCTTAAGAAAGCTCATACTTCCTTAAGGGGCATAATAATGCGGTTCCACCCTTTGTTTAAGAAAACATATAAAAATCCCGTCAGATACGTTTTCTTCTCTTAAGATTCCTGTAACGGAGAACACCCGGCGTGTATTGGACGCACTCAGAGGACGGTATCCCTGTCAATGGATAGTAATCTTCTCTCAGCAAACGAAGACCTCTCTGTAAAAATCGTTTTTTAACAAGGCTTTCCTCTTCATCGTTTTAAAAACTTATATTATCATTATACCTGAAAAAATTAAAATGTCAATAGTTAATAGCAAATTATACTCTTGACATTTACTCCAAAAAGATATACAATAGAAGTATTGCATTTATTTATTTTTTCAGATGCATTTTTAAAATTCAATGCTGAAATCAGCAATTTTATTAAACGCTCTTGTTCAGCCAAAATATATTTTTAATCTGTCAGATATACATAATTTAACTTAAAAATACAGTTTTTATATAAAAATCAAATTTATCCGATTATTTTTTATATATCTTTATTTTGGAGAATTATCTTCCTGAGGTTTAAAAACTTAATAATTTTTGGCTGTTTTACAGGTAGGCGTATGAAAAAAAACAATATCTGCCAGTGAAAGGAGGAATTAATTTTCCATGGGTACAGCTATAACAATCGTTATTGCTATTCTTTCTCTTGCAGTCGGTGCTGGTGTTTCGGGTTATATCTTTTTCCAGAAAGGTATCGCTTACAGGCAGCAGCAGGCTGAAGCCGCAATAGGTTCGGCTGAACAGGAAGCAGAAAGAATTAAAAAAGAAGCTAACAAATTAATTGAAAGTGCTAAGATTGAATGTGAAAACCGTAAGAAAACAGCACTTGTTGAAGCAAAAGATGAAATCTATAAAATCAAGTCTGAAGCTGATAAGGAAATTAAAGACAGGCGAAGTGAGATTTCACGACAGGAAAGAAGAATTCAGCAAAAAGAGGAGAATCTCGATAAAAAGAATGACAATCTTGAAAAGAAGGAAGAAATTCTTCAGAACAAGATCAAATCTGCTGACGAAAAGCTCTCTGAAGCGGAGTCAATCAAGAAAAGCCAGATGGATATCCTTGAAAAGATTTCTGAATTTACGAGAGAACAGGCCAAGGAATACATCATTTCACAGCTTGAAACTGAACTTGTTCACGAAAAGGCGCTTAAAGTCGCTGCTTACGAACAGCAGATAAAGGATTCCTGTGAAGAAAAAGCAAGAAACTACATATCACTTGCAATAGCAAAATGTGCAGCAGATCAGGTTTCCGAATCATCAATTTCAGTTGTTGCACTTCCAAACGACGAGATGAAGGGTCGTATAATCGGACGTGAAGGACGTAATATCCGCACACTTGAAACACTTACAGGTGTTGACCTCATAATTGATGACACTCCTGAAGCAATAACACTTTCATGCTTTGATCAGGTAAGACGTGAGGTCGCAAGAATTGCACTTGAAAAACTCATATCTGACGGACGTATTCATCCGACAAGAATCGAAGAAATGGTTGACAAGGCAAGACGTGAGGTTGAACACAAGATTAAGCAGGAAGGTGAACGTGCTATACTTGAGACAAACGTTCACAATATTAACCACGAACTTGTAAAGCTTATCGGACGGCTTAAGTTCCGTACAAGCTACCGTCAGAATGTACTTAACCACTCAATTGAAGTGGCACAGCTTGCCGGTATCCTCGCTTCAGAACTTGGAGTCGATGCCAATATTGCGAGACGTGCCGGTCTCCTTCATGATATCGGTAAGGCACTTACTTCTGAGATTGAGGGTTCACATGTTCAGATTGGTGTTGATGTCTGCAAGAAGTACAAGGAAAGTCCGGAAGTTATACATGCCGTTGAGGCTCATCATAACGATGTTGAACCACAGACTGTCATCGCCTGCATCGTTCAGGCAGCAGATGCTATTTCAGCTGCAAGACCTGCTGCAAGATGTGAAAACTATGAAAGTTACATTAAGCGTCTTGAAAAGCTTGAAGAAATCTGCTCATCATACGAGGGTGTTGAAAAATGCTTTGCTGTTCAGGCCGGACGTGAAGTCAGAATCATGGTTCTCCCTGAGATTATCAATGATGAAAAAATGATTCTTGTTGCAAGAGACATTGTTAAACGCATTGAGGACGAAATGGACTATCCGGGACAGATTAAGGTTAATCTTATCCGTGAAAGCAGAGCAGTCGAATATGCGAAATAAAATCGCCTTTTACCCTACTCAGTCGAGTAGGGTAATAATATTTCTGGGAAAGGAAAAGAATTTTTATGGCTAAAACTCATAAAACCATATTCGGTACAACAGAAAAATCAAATTTCATACTGAATATGACAAATGATCAGTTTAATAAATCAGCATCTGTAATGTTCACTATAGGATTTTCACTTATTTTCATACTGTCTGCAGTTTCAGAAATAATTTCAAACATGATGGTTTCGGAAGTAACATACGACTGGAAGATTATCCCTTCTATTTCACTTGGAATAACAGGTATTCTCGGAGCAGTTGTATTTATCATTGCACTTATAAAGCAAACTCTCACAAAAAAGCAGATTATCGGTTCTCTGACAGCTCTTGCACTGACTGTATTTATGTACATATCATATGTAAACTCTATAAGTACAGTTCAGGATTATTCAGGCTTTCTGGGATTCAGACACGGAAGATACGAGGGACTGCTCGTTTATCTGAGCTATATTTTCATTTTCCTCGGGAGCATGTCGATAAACAGCGAAAAAGCTGTAAATACAGTATTCAGAGTTTTTTCAGTAATAATGATTCTTGAGAGCATATGGTCTGCCCTTCAGTTCATTCCGTCCTTTCCCGGATTTTACTATAAGATTCCTTACCTTATGAAAAATCCCATGCTTCCAAGCGGAACTGCAGGAAGCCCGGTCTTTCTTGCCGTTATGCTTGCTGCCGGTCTTATCATATCAGCCTTCGGTGCCATGCATGAGAAATCATCAGGCTTTTCAGTTGTTTATAAACTGGCAGTTCTTCCTGTTTCATTCTTCCTCGTAAAAACCCAGACACTTGCAGGATATATCAGTTCTGTTGTAATTCTTGCTGCTGTTCTTACAGACTATATAAGAAGCAAAAAATCAGAAAAAACTGACAGCACTCCTCTTATACTTATGATTTCCGGCTTTGCTGCCGCACTGGTTTTCATATTCATAAAAGGTTTTGCCGTTTATGACGGCGAAGTAATCTGGCAGGACGGATGTACACGTCTCGGAGCGTTCGGTCAGTATTCCGCATCGCTGGAAGGCAGTTTTGATATCCATGATATTACTGAAGTATATCCCTTCCTCTGGAACAAAGCCGTTGAGATAATCAGACAGTTTCCTGTTACAGGTATCGGTCCTGATGCATTTGTCTTCTCGCAGAGAAGCGGAATTCTCAATGATGTGCCTCTGTCCGTTGACCGTCCTTATAACGAATATCTCTTCTACGCAGCATCCTTCGGAATTCCTGCTGCACTCTCACTTGCAGCCCTGTTCTTCTACTCTTCAGCAAACGGTGTAATGTCTGCACTCAGAAAAAAAAGCTGGATATTCAGTGCATCGATGACAGTGGCAGTACTCTGCACATTTTCGGCATTATTCACCTCAGGTACAGCAACAGTCTCCCCTTATATCTGGTTTATTCTCGGAACATGCTGCTGTACATTCGGTGAAAAAACAGAAAAATAAAATTTTTTCCTTTTATCGGAACCGGTTTTTATCCGGTTCCGATTTATTTTTAGTCATTAAAACCAGATTTTAAGGAAAAAAGCTGATTATAACTAATAACTTACTGAAATACCGTTGATTTCTGTTGAACTTTATGATATAATTTTATTTGTAAGGCACTATTTGCCGACCGGGAATAATGCGGGAAAGGGGAAAAACTATGAAATACAGAATCCTTTTAAATTCAAAACACGGCAGTGTGATAAGTGATTTTTTCAAACAGACGGCACAGTATTTTGACTGTCTCAGTACATCTGACTGCCTTGATGATATAGCAAATCATTTCAAACTATTCAGACCGGACGCATATGTCTGTTTCAATGAAGGCGCACAGTGCGGACCGCTTATTACACAGATGAGAGCACTTAAGAGCAGTCATGACTTCAGTTCAGTTCCTATCGTTGTTATCGGAGATGACACACTGTGCAATATGCTTGAGAGACTTCCTCAGAAACCTGATCTTATAATAAGACAAAGTACACCGCCGGATGCAACAATCGCTCATATAATCAAAATAATTCAGTCAAGCAAGGCCGCAGGTACGCCTAATACCCGTAGTGCTCCTGTACCAGGTCCAAAATCAATTTCAGTTATTTCAAGACCGGCAGTAAAAACCAAACCGAAGCCGGTGGATACTGAGCCTGAAAAACCTGCTGAAACTAATCCGGAAAAGAGACCGCCGAAAGACCAGAGTGAAATAATAAACGAACCAAAGGAACCAAAAAACTCAAAGGCAAATATACTTGTTATAGACGATGACAGAAGCATACTTCGCCTTATCAAGAGTGCATGCGGTGACTTTTTTAATATTACAACAATGCTTAACGCGGATCTTATAGACAAGTTTTTTGAAAACAAAACGGTTGACATCATTCTTCTGGACTACGAAATGCCAGGAGAAAACGGTCCTCAGGTTTTCCAGAGACTAAAAAAGATACCAAATGCCGCAAACATTCCTGTTGTTTTTCTCACAGGCGTTTCTGACAGAAGAAAGATACAGGAGGTACTGTCATTAAAACCTCAGGGGTATGTACTTAAACCTATCAATATGGACAAACTGTTCGAAACAATATATAAACTTATAAGATAAGCAATGAAAAGGGGATTATTTTTATGGACGAAGAAATGTATATAACCGATCTTATCGATATAGATGTACTTCAGAAAATTCAGGATTCATTTTCATCCATGACAGGTATGGCAAGCATAATATCAGACAATTACGGAGTTGCTGTAACAAACGGCTCCAACTTCTGTGACTTCTGTTCAAACCTGACAAGAGTTTCACCGGAAGGCAGCCGAAGATGTGAAAACTGTGACAAACGCGGTGCGGAAATGGCTCTTGAAAGCAAGAGTGTATGCACATACTTCTGTCACGCAGGTCTTATTGAATTTGCTGCTCCTATTATGGCAAACGGTAAGATGGTCGGAAGCTTTGTAGGAGGTCAGGTACTCTCCTCTCCGCCTGACTTTGCTGCATTCGAAGAAACTGCAAAGGAACTTAATATAGATCCGGAAGATTACATTCATGCTGTAAAAAAGGTTAAAGTAATTGAGCAGGACGAAATAGACAAAGCCGCAGTATCCCTTAACACTATCGCAGAAGTTCTCTCAACTATAGCCAACAACAGCTACAACATGCATGTAAACAATGCCGAAGTTGAAAAAAGTGCCAAGCTCAAGTCTGACTTTCTTGCAAATATGAGCCACGAAATCAGAACTCCTATGAATGCCGTCCTGGGTATGGCAGAGATGGCGCTTCGTGAGGAGATGTCTCCTACTGCACGTGATTTCATTCATCAGATAAGAGCTTCCGGTAAAAATCTTCTTACCATCATCAACGATATCCTTGACTTTTCAAAAATTGAATCCGGCAAAATGGAAATCATTGAAGTTTCCTATGAACCGCTTTCAATGATAAACGATATAGCAAGTATGATTAACAGCCGTATCGGTGACAAAAACATTGAATTTACTGTTGATGCACCACCTGAAATTCCGCACAAACTATACGGTGACAATATCAGAATCCAGCAGATCATCATAAATCTTCTTACCAATGCCGTAAAGTTTACAAAGCAGGGACAGGTTCAGCTCAAACTCAAGTTCAAGAAAAAAAGCGAAGACGAAGGAACTCTGAAAGTCCTTGTAAGTGATACCGGAAGCGGTATCAAGGAAGAAAATCTCGACAAGATTTTCGAATCTTTCCAGCAGGTTGACAGCAAGAGAAACAGAAATATAGAAGGTACCGGTCTCGGTCTTGCAATCACACAGCAGCTCCTTGCACTCATGGGCGGATTTATTGACGTTGAAAGCGAATACAATGTAGGAAGTACATTTGCATTCTTCGTTCCTCAGAAAATAGTCAGCAAGGAAGCATCTGTACCGAAGGCAGACAAAATGATTTCAGCTGCGGTTATTTCTCAGAATATCTATTTATGTGCACAGCTCGTAAAGGATTTATCCCGTCTTAATGTTTCATATACTATACTTCTCAAGGAAAACTATATGGATGCGCTGGACTTCGACTTTGTATTTGTTGAAGAAGATCTGTTCACTAAGGAAATGCAGGAGTTTGTAACCAACAATCCGAAACTCCAGTGTATAGTAATAGAAAACCGCAAGAGTTTCAAGCGTTTCAACGTTGTAAATATACGTACTATAAGAAAACCTATTTACGTTCTTTCACTGTACTCCATCATGGGTATAGGTGAAGACTATGCTGCATTTGCTGATTTTGAAGGAGACGATTTCCCGTTTACAGCTCCGGACGCACAGATTCTCATTGTAGACGACAATACTATCAACCTTACAGTTGCCCAGGGACTTCTCGAGCCGCTTAATATGAAGATTGATACTGCAACAGGCGCAAAGGATGCAATAAGCAAGATAAAGAAGAAGAAATTTGATCTTATATTCATGGATCACATGATGCCTGAAATAGACGGTGTTGAAGCAACACATATGATAAGAACAACATTTCCTGATTATGAAGACACACCAATCATCGCACTTACTGCAAATGCTGTTGCAAATGCAAAGGAAATGTTCCTGAGCGAAGGTATGAATGACTTCGTTGCAAAGCCAATAGAAATAAAGGATATCGTATCAAAGCTCAAGAAGTGGCTGCCGCATGAAAAGATTATACCTACAGATGTTCAGCAGGAAGCTCAGCCTGAAGAAGATATACCAATAAACGGACCTTTCTTCAGAGAAGTAGAAGTTGAGTCAGATTTATTCCCGTCTGAAAACACGGAAACTGAAGCATATTCAGCACCAGCTCCGGAACCTGCTCCGACTCCTGCGCCAGCTCCTGTACCAACTCCGGCTCCAGCACCAGCTCCG
>JAUNJJ010000058.1 GCA_030533325.1 Oscillospiraceae bacterium | reverse complement strand
TCCTGAAACTTCTGCCACTACAGTTACAACCACTACTCCTGAAACTTCTGCCACTACAGTTACAACTGCTGCCGTAACAACTGAACCTGACTTCATGAATTCAAAATACGATATAAACAAAGACGGCATTATATCCACAGCAGACTTTGTAAGACTGGTTCAGATAATAATCAATCCTGAAAAATACCAGCTCAGTTCAGTTCACGGTGATCTGAACTTCAACGGAACTGTAGCTTCAGACGACTTAATTCTTATGAAAAGATTTCTTAAGCGTTAATTTTGAACCACAAAAAAAGCAGCCTTGAAGGCTGCTTTTTTTTGTGGTTCTTAAGTCATATTTTAATGGATAATTATTTTCTTTCACCGAGCCAGTCAGTTACTCTTGATATATACTGTCTGAGATGAGCAAGGTCGGCAAGATTTACAGCTCCGTCTCCTGTTACATCAGCAGCCTTTTCCTGAGCTTCTGAGTCAAACGGAATCCTGTCTGCAAGGTGAATAGCAAGTATTGAGAGGTCTGTTACGTCTACAACACCATTGCTGTTGAGATCACCGTACTTAAAGCTTACTTCTTCCTTAACTGTTGTAGTAGTAACATCAGAAGCTACTGTAGTTGTTGTAGTTACAGGAGGAGCCTGTGTTACTGTTGTTGTAATCGGGTCTGAAGGTTCAACTGCCGGTGGTGTTGCAGGATTTGTGCTCTTAACGAAGTGAGCTCCCATAGATGCATATTTGCTTCCTGAAGCTGTCTGATAAAGTCCTTCTGTCCAGATTGAACCGTCAGCATTTCTCCAGATCTTGTGGAAATCTGCCCCCTGCTCAGGTGCTTTTCCATACTTTTCAAAGTCTGATGCTGCAGGACCTGCAGAAAGCTTTGTTCCTATCTTTGCACCGTTAGTTACATCTGTCTTTGCATCTACCTGATAGTAGCCGCTGTTGTAGTATACACCGTTTTCATATGTGCCGACAAACTTATCATTTGAAGCAGATGCATTGAGTTTGCTGTCAGACAGAGCAACTGAAGCATCATAAACTGACATCATATTCTTAAAGTCACATCCGTCATCTGTGCAACGATACAGTGAGAAGTTTGGCTTACCCTTGCCTTCCATGTTGTTGTTGAATGATGTACAGTTTGTAAGTTTATCAAGCTTTGGATTGTTGTTGTCTGTAAATCCGCAGTGAAGATTTTCAAACGCAAGACAGTTTTCAACTACGTGAGCTGAACCTACACCTGAACCACCGAGTTTGAAACCGTTTCCGTCACAGTCGCCATATCCTTCGCCGAATTCTGTGAATCCGTTTCTGAATGCAATACTGTTTTTGATTGTAACTATTCCTATCGGACCTGTTTCTGTCTTTGCATAGAGATCCCAGCCGTCGTCAGAGTTATTATATGCCATACATCCGTCAAATACATTTCCCGGACCGCATGTTAGCTTTGCAGCAAATCCGTCTGCGTTTTCCATAGTCTTGTCATCACAGTTATTCTTTGATGTACAGTTAAGAATAAGGTTGTTTGACGGCCATGCATCGATTGTTGCTGCTGATGTATCAAAACGTGAAATCTGGAGACCTGTATCCTGATTATCGTTGAATACCATCATTTCAATTTTATTGTTACTGCCGGCGAGGAGCATACCGTTGTCCCCTGCCTTTGTAATTTCAAAACCGTAGAAATGCCAGTATGAACCAGCAAGAACAAATCCTCTGCTTGAAGGATCAGTAGTCTGACCTGAGAAGTCGAACTTTACATTTGCACCAGGATAAGCTGCGATTGTCTTGTATGCACCCTGCTTACCGCTGTTGTCCTTATCAATAATTATTGTTTCGCTGAAACTGTATGTACCTTCGAGGAGGTAAATCATTCCGCCTGCAGGCACTGCCTTTATTGCTGATAAAACACCTGTCGGGCTGTTTATACTCTTGCCGTCACCTGTTCCTGTCGGTGAGCAGTAGATTACATTTTCACCTGAAACCGGTGCATTTGTTACTATCGGCTGAGTTGCTGATGAAGCCTGTGTAGTCTGCTGAGGTGCTGTAACAGAAGAAACTGGTGTTGTAACCGGAGGAGCAGGTGTTGTCACTACAGGAGGTTCTGAATTATCTTCCTTGAACCCGCTGCCTATTGCAACAACTGAGCCCTTGTAGCTTGTAAGAGCTGCCTTCAGTTCTGTGTTTACCGCATAGCTCGCATCATCAACTGCGTTGTTAAACTGCCACTTGAAATCGCCGCCGTCAACACGTCCTGCTCTTGCAGTTACGATTGACGGAACATCCTCCGGCTTGTCAGCTGTGTAACTGTACATAACTGATGAAGTATCAAAGTTATTGTATGATGTACCGCCTGAAAGTGCTTTTACATCTGAAGGAACAGCATCCTTCGCAGCTGAAACTTCATATGCATCAAAACTTGTATTGTTTTCCTTATATGTGATATAGCTTGCAGCATCCTTTATGACATTGTTGTAAGCCTTAATAACGCCGCCTGCTTCTCCTGAGAATGTGCCTTCACCAAGAGCATCAGTACCCTGACCTGAACTCATCATTGGGTTCTTGCAGGCTCTGAAGTAGTTGCTGTCAACAAAAGCAGATGCACCCATCGTCACGCCAACACCGTACTTTGCGTTTCCGTCAAAGTAGTTGTTGTAGATATGAACTGAACATGTTCTGATTCTCGGATGACGTGAATCTGAATGGTCATACCAGTTGTGGTGGTATGTGATATAATTTTCTGTTGTTTCACTCTTCATACCCTGAAGATTGCACTTTCCGTTATCCCAGAAGTGGTTGTATGAGTGAGTTACATATGTTGACGTCTTTGTATCAAGTGCACCGTCACCCTTTGCCTGATCCGCATCTGAACCTGCGTCACCATAGAAGAAGTCACAGTTATGTACCCATACATGGTCATTGTTCTGCTGGAGTCCGCAGTTATCGCCTTCTGAACTGTTGCAGTTCATAAAACCGATATTTCTTACTTCAACGTTTGAACTGTTCTTCATAACAAGTCCGAAGCCGTTGAATACTGCGTCATTTCCGATACCTTCAATTGTAAGACCAGCCTTTACAGTATCAACCATAAGGTCACCCTTAGGCATATCTGCAGGGTCTGTGATATTGCCGATAACTCTTACGCAGAGTGGTCTGCTCTCCTTACCCTTCTTATATCCTGTGATAATATTCTGAACACCTGTAACAGTTTCAGCGCCCTTGCCTGAAATGTCAATACTTGCTGTAACACTGTCCTTGGTTGCCTCTGTAACATATATTACAACTGCATCTGATTTAAGTGTACCGTCTTCATTATACGCACCTGAAGATGTACCGTTCACAAAACCGAATCCTGATCTGTCATGTGCGTACGCTGTAGCCTTTGCTTCAGCAGCTTTTGAAGAGTCTTCCTTGCCGTTTATTATCGGAACTATCTTCATTGTATGCTCACCGGCTTTTAAACCCGGAGCATCTGCTCTCATATATCCGGTGTACTGTCTGATAAGCATTGAATCAATCTGATTTCCGTCAACATACACGTTATAACCTGTTGCACCGGTAACAGATGTCCATGTTGCGTACATACCTTCACCGAATCCTGCTGAACTCTGAACCTTTACACTTGCTTCAGCTGCATAAACTGTGCTGATTCCGTCCGCTGGTGTAAAATCCGATCCTGCAAATGATGAAAATCCTGACATCATCATTGCTGCTGCAAGAAAACAACATGTAAATCTAGCTGCTTTGTTCATTTTTTATTCCTCCATACAATCTAATCATTAATAAAATATATACATTATCACATTTTTACAACAGATTAAAAGTACAAAACTATCATCTGTTACATCCATTGCTCTAATTATATATTTTTTTCAGATTAAAATCAATGACATATAATATTTTTGATACTGATATATAGTCTTTTACTTGTCTTTTCATTCAACAATAGTTCAGTACGAATTTTTTGAGTATATGTTAATTTATTATAAATTTCTTATATTTTTCAGAATAAAACTGTAAAAAAGCTTTAGGTAATTGACAAAAATAAAAAAACATTGTATAATTAACAAATCAGAAATTAACACTATTTTTCATAAGGAACATAATGCCATGACCATTACAGATATAAACTTCAACTGTCGTCAGGATGAATTCTACCGTCCTTCTCTTGAAACATCTGAAAATACATTTGTACTGTATATTCTTAAATCGCCTGCTGTTTTCCGTTTCGGAAGCAGTTACTCACAAAAATTCAGAACATCATTTATACTGATTAATGAAAAGACTTCATACAGCATGTATGCAACAGGCGAAGTTCTTGTTTATGACAGGATCACACTGCACACTGAAGGGAAAAATGATACCACTGTTCCGGGCAGCATAAGAGCCAATACTCTTTATAAACTATCATCGTACAGCAAAACGGACTCTCTGCTCAATATAATACTTAATGAGTACTACAACCTTGGAAATCACAAGCGTGAACTGCTTGAACACTACATATCATCTCTGTTTACAGTACTTGGCAATGAAATAAAAACAGAAACCTCTCCGGCAAATATCCCGTACTACGATAAACTTCTGGAGATCAGAAAAAAAATACACAGCAGACCTGATGAAAAATGGACTGTTGATTCCATATGCCGTCAGATAAATCTAAGCAGATCCTATTTTCAGCTTCTCTACCGGGAAGCTTTCGGTATAACATGTATCAACGATGTAATAGAATGCAAAATAAAACACGCCTGCCATCTGCTTGAATCAACATCTGCAACTGTGTCATCCGTCGCATCACAGTGCGGTTATGACAACGATGTCCATTTCATGCGTCAGTTTAAAAAAGCCACCGGATTAACACCGTCAGAATACAGAAAAAATGCGTCAAAAGGGAACTGATTACTTCCCTCTGACGCATTTATTTTTGGATTTTTTCCGTACTGAGTATCCGAACTCACCGAGCTTTCTTCCAGTTGCAAAATATTCACCGTGGGAATATGAAATCAGTCCGGCCTGCTGAAGATTAAGCTTTCCCTTGCTGTCAATAAATCTTTCCTCAATATCCACCGCAACAATCTCTGCAATGAACATATCGTGCGTTCCGAGATGCTTTATCTCGGTTACCCTGCACTCAAGGCTGAGAGGACTCTCGGAAATAACCGGTGCGGAAATTTTTGACGCCGGTTCCTTGTGAAGACTGCACACTTTAAGCTTGTCCACACTGCTTCCCGACCTTACTCCGCAAAAATCAACCGTATGAACCATTGCCGAAGTAGTAAGATTTATTACAAATTCGCCGCTTTCCTTTATCATGCTGTATGAATGTCTGGAGGGACGTACAGAAATATATGTCATTGCCGGATGTGTATTTATAATACCTGTCCAGGCTACTGTAAAGACATTTGCCTTCTCCATAGTTCCGCACGAGACAATGACGGCCGGAAGCGGTGCAAGCAGTGTTCCGGGTTTCCATGTAATCTTAGCCATCTTTTTCATCTCCGTTAAATATTTTTTCAAAAATAATCCTGCCGAGAACACTCATAAAGTTCACATCCATCTGAGGCCATTTTTTAAAATGATTCGTAAGCTCATAGGATATCATGCCCTTTGCAGAATCTCCTGCTCTGTAGATATACTGTACAGAAGCTTTTACCCCGTCTTTTTTATTTCTTGAAAATGCCTCGTTATTTCTTCCTTCGAGGATATCTGTATTGTCTATTACAAAAATATTCTTTCCGGAAAAATTATCCATATAACTGTCACGCAGAATATACTCCGCATTTTCATCCGCACTTACTTCAGGCACGGAAAATATAAGCGGCAGTTTTTCACCCGCATAGACTCTTATTCTGTCAAGTTCAAAAACTGAAGCTATCGTTTTAAGAGCCTGACTAGCAGAAATACTGTGGGATACTGTAAGTCCGGCAATCAGATTCCCTGTAATTTCTGCCTTATCCTTTTCTGTTTTTCCCTGCAGAGCTGTCGATATGGCCGTATCGGACGCCTCTACTTCTCCGTGTTTCTCACGGTTATAAATTACATAACGATCCTTGCCCTTTTCCTTGGCGATATACAGTGCCTTGTCTGCAGTTCTGAAAAGCTGCTGATAATCTGAAGCATCTGCCGGATACTGAGCAGTCCCCATTGAGCAGGTTATCTTCAGTCCTTCAGCTTTTTCAGCACAGCGAAGTTCAATATTGGAACGTATAGCTCTGAGAATGCTTCTGAGTTCCATCTCATCCGATATATCATCAAGTACCAGCATAAACTCGTCACCGCCTATACGCCCGGCTACCCCCTTGGTTCCTGTCTCTTTTTTGATTACATAAGCAACAGTCAGGATGATATCATCTCCGAAAAGATGTCCGTATGTGTCATTAATATATTTGAAATCATCTATATCTATTATAACGACAGTAACGGTTCCGGAAGCTCCGGAACTGATACGGCTTTCTGCAAAACTGGTTATTGACTTTTTATTAAACAGTCTTGTCAGAGAATCAAGATTTGCCTCATGTGCAGGATTAACATCAGAAAATGTATCATCAGATGCCTTTTTTTCTGTGATAAGCCCGAGAACTATACTGTTTCCGTCATCATCAGTTTCAGTAAATCCGCTGAACTGCTGAAGGCAGGTATGTTCACCGCCGGTAAACATACCTGTTTCCATCTCAAAGCGAAATCTTGAAATTCCGCTTTTTACGCTTTCATAAAAACTTTCAAACGTTTCACGGCTGCCCTCTGAAATCATATTTTCTGAAAGCATGTGAAAATGAAAATAATCAAAATCCTCGTTAAAGAAAACTGTATTTATATTATAGTCAAATGAATAGATGTAAAACCGGTTTGTCATACTGCTGTATTCAAAGATGACAGCTTCCTGAACACTCATCAGAAATCTGAAACGTTCTATTATGTTTTCAAGACCGGTAGTACTTTTTTCGAGGAAAAATACATCCTTTACAACTATATCTGTAAGCCTCGTTCCGCGTGCAAGCATCTGGATATTCACAGACATTTTCATTATCATCCATCTGTAATCGCCTTCTGTATTCTTCATGCGAATGATACAATGCTTAACTTCATCATCGCCAAGAGTATTTACCGACTCCTTAAAAACAGCAAGGTCATCAGGATGTATCGTTCTGGTCATTGAATAAAGAGTATCATTACAGAAATAACTGAAAAAATTTTCATCAGCACTCTGCGTGTGAAAGCTCCTGTCTATAGTAACTCTCCCTATTCTGTAACAGGAACTGCTGTCATCTGAATTAAAAAACATATGCAAAACCTCTGTTAAACGAGCTTCTGTTCTCTTTCGTGTCTGCTTGGCCTGCTCATAAGTGAAGCAAGCGGCTTGGTTACATCACCGTTTTCAAAAAGAACCTTATATAGTTCTTCCGTTATAGGCATCTCCACGTTCATCTTTCTGCTCAGTCCGTAGGCTGCCCTGCAGCAGTAATATCCCTCAACCGTACCAACCTGCTTTACAGCTTCGTCCGGTGAAATGCCCTTTCCTATAAGTGTACCGGCACGTCTGTTCCTGCTGTGAAGGCTTGTGCATGTAACAATAAGATCCCCTATGCCTGTAAGGCCGAAAAATGTGTCAAGTCTTGCCCCCATAGCCACGCCAAGACGGGCAATTTCGGTTATTCCTCTTGTCATAAGTGCAGCTATGGTATTGTCACCGTAGCCGAGACCGTCACAGATACCTGCACAGAGCGCAATAATATTTTTCAGTGAACCTCCGAGTTCACATCCGGTTACATCATCATTAAGGTAAATACGAAGACATCCGTTTGAGAGAGTTTCCTGTACTGTTGCAGCCGCCTTTTCATCTTCTGAAGCTGCAGATATTGTAGTCGGTATTTTTCTTGCCACTTCTTCAGCATGTGAAGGACCGGAAAGAACAACTACCGGTGAATCGCTTATTTCCTCTCTGATTACCTGGCTCATTCTCAGATAAGTTCCATCCTCAAGACCTTTGCTTGTGTTTACAACAATCATTTCTGGCGTGATATACGGTGCAGCCTGTTTAACTACATTTCTAACGAAAATAGAAGGAACACCAATGACAACCATATCCGAACCGCTTATACACGATATATCAGATGTAAATCCAATGCTTTCCGGAATCTTTACTCCCGGAAGTTTTTCCTTGTGTTCCCTGCTGCTGAGAATACTTTCGACCTCACTTTCAAAGGCCGACCATATTGTTACGCTGTGTCCGGCTTCAGCCGCCATTATCGCAATGCTGATACCGAAGGCACCAGCTCCTAATACAACAATTTTTGACATAATCTGTTCACCTCACTGTTAATTATTTTTTTGAAAATGAAAACCTGTTTTCTGTTCCTGCCTTAAGACGGCCTATATTTGCACGATGCATATAAATAATAAGGAATGAACTGATACAAACAAGTCCCGTATGAACAAGAACATTGCTCAGTTCATAATGAAGCACAAAATACTGGAGCAGAAATGTTACCACAGGATAAGCAGCAGCTGCTGTTATTGAGGAAACTGAAACGTATTTTGTAATGATAAGCATAATGATAAATATCGGAACAACTATCGCAAATGTCCGGATATCTATTGCAAGAAGCACTGTTGCAGTAACAAGCACACCCTTGCCTCCCTTAAAACCGTAGTAAACCGGAAAAACATGGCCAAGCATAACGCAGAGACCTGAAATATATCCGACGGTCATAAGATCTCCTTCAAATCCGGCCGCACTTACAATCATCTTTATAAGTATAATCGTAAGTGAACCCTTCAGAAGATCAGCTAAAAGTGTAGCCAGTGCCGGTCCCTTTCCGAAACATCTGAGAACATTTGTCAGTCCCGCATTTTTGCTTCCGAAGTTACGGATATCTTCATGTTTAAGAAGTCTTGTTACAACAATTGCAGAGTTGCAGCTTCCTATAAGATAGGCGGCCACAAAACAGATAAACACAACAATATAAGGCAGCATAAGTTTTCCTCCTTATTTTGTATCATTGTTTCCGCGTTCTCTTACAATAAAGCGAACCGGTGTTCCGTCAAGTCCGAATGTCTGACGAATCTGGTTTTCAAGATATCTCTGATATGAGAAGTGGAAAAGTTCACTCTTGTTTACGAATGTTACAAATGTCGGCGGCTTTGTGGATGGCTGTGTCATGTAGTAAATCTTCAGACGCTTGCCCTTGTCAGACGGCGGCTGCACCCTTGTTGTAGCATATGCAAGAACATCGTTGAGCATTCCTGTTGAAATTCTCATTGAGTTCTGTTCATTTACATGGACAATCATATCATAAAGTTTGTCAACTCGCTGACCTGTCTTTGCGGAAATAAAGAGGAACGGTACATATGACATAAAGCTGAAGTCATTTTCGAGCTTTGTTCTGTATTCGTCCATTGTCTTTGTATTTTTTTCAACAAGATCCCATTTGTTTACTACAACTACTGACGCCTTTCCCTGCTCATGGGCATATCCGGCAACCTTGGAATCCTGTTCAGTAAATCCTTCAGTGGCATCAATTACTATAACGCAGACATCAGCTCTGTCAACTGCCATATATGCACGAAGTACACTGTAGCGTTCTATGTTTTCATTTACTTTGGATTTTTTCCTGATTCCGGCTGTATCAATAAATACAAATTTTCCGTGTTCATTCTCTATAGTTGTATCCGTAGCATCTCTTGTAGTTCCGGCGATATCTGAAACAATTACTCTTTCCTCACCGGCAATACGGTTGATAAGAGATGATTTTCCGGCATTCGGCTTTCCTATAACAGCTACCTTGATATAGCTGTCATCATAGTCTTCGGAATCTCCCTCAGGAAAATACTTAAACACTTCATCAAGAAGGTCACCGGTTCCGTGACCGTGTGCTGATGATATCGGGAACGGGTCGCCGAGTCCGAGATTGTAGAATTCATATACCTCAGGCGGCGTATCACCAATCTCATCACATTTGTTAACTGCAAGGACAATAGGTTTTCCGCTCTTCTGGAGCATAGCGGCAACATCGAGGTCATTTGCGGTAACACCACATCTTACATCGGTTACAAGAACGATAACATCTGCTCTTTCTATTGCAAGCTGTGCCTGTCTCTTCATCTGTGAAAGAATGATGTCGTCGGTTTTAGGTTCGATACCGCCTGTATCAACAACCATAAACTCTCTGCCTCTCCATTCACATTTTGAATAGATACGGTCTCTGGTAACGCCCGGAGTGTCCTCAACGATTGAAAGGCGCTTTCCTATAAGTTTATTAAACAGTGTAGACTTTCCTACATTAGGCCTGCCTACAACGGCTACTACCGGTAACGGCATAACGTATACCTCCTATGAATTACAGTATAAAAAAATTAGAGGAGAATCGCTCCTCCTCTAATCACCGGAAAGCGGTTAAATTACGCTTCCTTCTTAATAACTTCAACGCCCTTATAGAAACCACAGTTCTTGCAAACCTTATGTGGTGAAGTGAGTTCTCCGCAGTTTGAGCACTTGCTGAATGCTGGTGCATCTAACTTCCAGACACTTGAACGTCTTTTATCACGTCTAGCCTTAGACGTTTTTCTCTTTGGTACAGCCACGATTATACCTCCTGTCAAGCAT
The DNA here is from genome assembly GCA_030533325.1 of Oscillospiraceae bacterium. Lineage (GTDB taxonomy): Bacteria > Bacillota > Clostridia > Oscillospirales > Ruminococcaceae > HUN007. The sequence continues at coordinate 12,591 of JAUNJJ010000058.1, read as the reverse complement.
AAATTTATTAAGATGAAAAGCAATCACACTGCGATTCGTTTAAATTACAGCCGCATGAAAAGCAAAGACCCTTGCAATCTTCATCACAGAGAATCTTTGACGGGAGCTGCAACAGTAAATCTGAAATTGCAATTTCCTTCAAATCAATGCTCTCGTTATCCGCAACAATATACTCATCATTTTCTGTAGAAAGTGATTTGACTACCACATGTTCAAATTCGTAAACATATGGGCGCTCAAATTCCTTTAAGCACCTGTCACATATAAGGTTCAGGGTAAACTCCGTAGTAAATTTAATCTTAACTATTCCGGCACGGTTATATGCCTGTCCTTTGATAACAACCGGAGAAGCAAAGTTATAACCATGTATATCGGTGATTTCATGCTGGTCAATAGCAACATCGACCGGCATAACTTCGCCTGGTAAATTGAATATTTTTCTTAAATTAATAATCATTGTTCAACACCCTTAGAGCATCACAAAATTTATTATATCAAACTAATGAATAATTGTCAATAGTTTTTTTAGCTTTTTGGAATCAGCCCACGTACTTTGTTACTGAAGCAGGCATATCAGCGTCGTTAGCTGAAACTGTAAATATAATTGTTGTAGCTTCGCCTGTAAGAGCTGCGAGCTTGTCGAGCATAGCTGCGAAAGCTTCAAAATCTCTGCCGCCAATCTTGAGGATACCGTCAACAAAAATCTTTTCGATATCGTAGTTGCCTGCAAGCATTCCTGATACAAAACCGTAGAAAGCTTCAAAACCATCAACCTTATAGAATTCTGTATCGCACCATCTTACCTTGTAGTTAATCTGTGTTCTGAGATTTGAACCTTTTTCGATACAAACAAGGCTGCCATTTGATGTAGCAGTTGCCTCGTTCATCATGTCGAGCATTATCTTGGTTTTACCTGTTCCCTTTTCGCCAGTAATTAATTTAATCATAATATTTTCTCCATTTCTGCCGTCTTATGACAGCTTTATTTTTTATCAGTAAAGCTTTGCTTCAAGCGCTGCCTTCTTATCTTCGTAACCAGGCTTGCCAAGAAGTGCAAACATATTTGCCTTATAGCTTTCAACGCCCGGCTGATTGAACGGATTTACACCAAGAAGATATCCTGAAACTGCACATGCCTTTTCAAAGAAGTAAATCATATAACCTGTGCTGAATTCAGATGTGTCTTCAAGTTCAAGAACGATATTCGGTACACCGCCTTCTGTGTGCGCTATAATTGTGCCTTCCTGAGCTTTTCTGTTTACTACAGACATGTTCTGGTTTGTAAGGAAGTTAAGGCCATCAAGGTTTTCAGCATCGTCCTCGAGGAAGAAATCCTGCTGCGGCTTCTTAATATCCATAACTGTTTCAAACATAATTCTTGAACCGTCCTGAATGAACTGTCCCATTGAGTGGAGGTCTGTTGAGAATGTTACAGCTGACGGGAAAAGTCCCTTGTTGTCCTTGCCTTCACTTTCGCCGAAGAGCTGTTTGTACCATTCGGACATCATTGTAAAGCTTGGGTCGTATGAAACGAGGAGTTCAATACTCTTTCCTTTTCTGTTGAGAATGTTTCTGTAAGCTGCGTACTTGTAGCAGTCGTTGTTGTCAAAGTCTGCCTGATAGTCCTCACGTGCCTTTGCAGCACCGGCCATAAGAGCATCTATATCGCATCCTGCTGCAGCAATCGGAAGAAGACCAACAGCCGTAAGAACTGAGAATCTGCCGCCTACGTCATCCGGTACAACGAATGTTTCATAGCCTTCTGTATCAGCAAGTGACTTGAGTGTTCCCTTTGCCTTGTCTGTTGTACAGAAGATTCTGTCCTTTGCACCTTCCTTGCCGTACTTTTCCTCAACCATCTTTCTGAACACTCTGAATGCAAGAGCAGGTTCAGTTGTTGTACCTGACTTGGAAATTACGTTTACAGAGAAATCCTTATCCTTGCAGATGGAAATAACCTGATTGAGGTATGAAGGACTGATGTTGTTTCCAACAAAATATATGTCAGGTGTATCCTTGCTGAGATTGTTGTAGAACGGTGACTTGATAAGCTCGATAACAGCTCTTGCACCGAGGTATGAACCACCGATACCAATAACGATAAGAACATCGGAATTTTTCTTTATCTTTTCAGCAGCAGCCTTAATTCTTGTGAATTCTTCCTTGTCATAGTTTACAGGAAGATCAAGCCAGCCTAAAAAGTCATTTCCGAGACCCTTCCTGCTGTGAAGAAGTTCTGCAGCTGTTTCAACCTGTGGTTTAATACCTGCAATTTCGTCACTGTTTACGAAACTATCAAGATATTTTGAGTTTAATTTAAGTGTCATAGTATGGACCTCCATAAAATATTTACTTACCTTATATCAATTTTACTATATTATGATTTCTTTTGCAAGCAGATAATTTATTATTATTCAAACTCTACAATATAATCTTTTATTCTTTGAACATTTTTACTATTATTTTTCTGAAAGATTTCCGAAATGTCTTTTCCGGAACAGAATCTGCAGCTATAAGTGATGTTTCATACAAAAGAGTTCTGTCAAGGTAAAATGCCAGTGTACCTATTTTCTGCCCCTTTCTGACCGGAGCCTTTATATAGTCCGGGCTTACTGTTACAATTCTCAGAGTATCTTCCGTTCCCTTCGGTATGACAAGAGTACTGAGATTTTCAGCATTTAGTATTACCGAGTCTTCAGTTCCCTGCTTTACTTTCAGAGGTTTCATATATTCGGATGAGAATCCCGGTATTATTGTCTTATAGCCTGAAATTCCTTCCTTAAGAAGCTGTTTGGCAAAGTCAAAACGTTCTTCACTGTCCTCACTGCCAAGAACCACTGCTGTATATTTTCCTCCGCTCCTGTGTGCGGAAACTGCAGCACAGTATCCGGATTGTTCTGTATGCCACGCCTTTACTCCGTTTACTCCTTCATAGGTTCTTATAAGAGTATTCTCATTTACTGTCTCTGTTTTGCCTCCTCTGACTGTATCACGCCATGTCAGCATTATTTCACGGAGTTCTTCATGCGAGGCTATTTCAGATGTGAGAAGTGCAGTATCAAAGGCAGTTGTATACTGATTGTCATCATCGATAGCATAGGGAGATGTAAAAAAAGTATTTTTCATCCCGAGTTCGGCCGCCCTGAAATTCATAAGACATGTGAATTCATCACATCCTCCGGCTATAGTTTCCGCAAAAACAACTGCTGCATCGCCGGCATTTCCTATAAGAAGCGCCTTCATAAGCTCACCTGCCGTTATTTTTTCACCTGTATCCAGCCATATTACTGCACCGGTCGCAGTATGAGCAGCTTCAGAGGCAGTAAGTTCCGTATCCATGGAAATTTCGCCGGATTCAATATATTCGGCTGCTATAAGTGCTGTCATAAGTTTGTTAAGAGCACCTGAAGGAACTCTCTTATCCGAATTGCACTCAGAAATAACATAACCTGTTTCCTGTTCCGTAAGAATCCATGAGCTGACTTCACATCCGGGTTTTGCTGCCTTTACATATACAGAACATGGAAAAATCAGTGCCGCTGCACAGACTGCAGAAAATATTTTTTTAATACTAATCATATTCAATACACTCCCCGTATTTATACATGTTAGTATTATACAGGTTTTTTCTCTTTGTTATGAATAAAAAAAAGCAGATGCGTACTGCATCTGCCAGGTAATCTGTGATATTATTTTGAAGCAACAAAAGGCTTTACCGCTTCGATGAACTTCGCATCATCTGTTTCTGCGTTCATTTTTACCGGTTTGTCAAGGTCAAGACTGAAAATGCCCATTATTGACTTGGCGTCAACAACATATCTTCCTGAAACCAGTTCTATGTCGAAATCAAAACCGGAAACAAGATTTACAAATTTTTTTACTTCTTCAACACTTTTTAAAAGTATATTTTCCGAATACATCAAAATACCCTCCGTCAGAATCAGATTGTGTTTTTTTACTTTAAAAATCATAACACCAAAAATATTAATAGTCAAGTCATTGAAATTTTTTTGTAAGTTTAGTATAATTGAATTACAGAAGAATTTAAACAGTAAATGCAGTATGCACAACCGGAAAAGGAGACATTTTATTGACAGTATTTTTTGTGACCTTCGGCTGCAAGGTCAACTGCTATGAAACCGAATGTATGAAAAAATCATTTTCAGAGTCAGGATTTACGGTTTCGGAAAATATCGCAGGCTCAGATGTTATCGTAATAAATTCATGTACAGTAACATCCTCAGGCGATAAAAAAGTTCGTCAGACTCTGAGAAAACTGAGAAATGAAAATCCTGATTCTCTCATAGTTCTTACCGGCTGCTATCCGCAGGCATTCGGTGAAGATGCTTCAAAATTAAGCGAAGCTGATATCATTACAGGTACAAAAAACCGCAGTCAGATTCCTGAACTTGTACTGAAAGCACTGGAAAAACGGGAAAGAAAAATAAGTATAGAACAATACACAGGTCACGAAACTATTGAACAGATGAGCTGTGATTCGTTTGAATGCAAAACACGTGCATTTGTAAAGATACAGGACGGATGCAATCAGTTCTGTTCCTACTGCATCATACCATATTCACGCGGCAGGATAAGGTCAAAGCCTCTTGATGAACTTGTTTCCGAGATTACTTCCCTTGCCTCAAACGGACATCAGGAAATTGTTCTTGTGGGGATAAACCTTGCCTTCTACGGAAAGGAATACGGACTTACACTCGCTGATGCAGTTGAAGCTGCCGGCAGGATTCCGGGAGTAAAGCGGATACGTCTCGGCTCTCTGGAACCTGAAATGATCCATGAAAATGACCTTGTGAGACTTTCAGAGACAGAAGGTTTCTGTCCGCAGTTTCACCTGTCTCTCCAGAGTGGCTGTGACCGGACTCTTAAGGCAATGAACAGAAAATACACCTCCGCTGAATACACTGAACTCGTAGGTATGATTCGCAGAATCTTCCCTGATGCATCAGTTACAACCGATGTTATGGTTGGATTTCCAGGAGAAACGGAGGAAGACTTTCTTGAAAGTTATGAATTCGTCAGAAAAACCGCATTCAGCAAAATACACGTTTTCCCGTATTCCGTCCGTTCCGGAACAAAGGCTGCCTCCATGCCGGGACAGCTCAGCGGTGCAGTAAAAAATGAACGTGCCGCCAGGATGTCTCAGCTTGGTGCAGAGCTGGAGAGAAATTTTCTTAAAGCACAGGTCGGGAAAACTGTTCCCGTACTTTTCGAAAAAGAAAACTGCACAAGTTTTCACAGGGGATACAGTCCAAATTATACATTAGTCCAAATTAAAAGAAAATCCGCTATAAAAAGTTTGCGTAACAGCATTTTTTATGTTAATATAAAAGAGTCTATGAATGAATTCTGTATCGGCGAGATAACCGATGCAAATCAGAATAAATAAAATTTCCGCAGAGTCTGCACAAATACCTGCAGTACAAGTGACATAATGCGGAGAAATGGAGTTTAATATGTCTGTATTTAGAATCTATGTTGAAAAGAAACCGGAATTTGCAGTAGAAGCAAAATCAGTTCTCAGCGACGTCAAAACAGCTCTCAGGCTTAACTCTCTTGAGAATATTCGTATTCTCAACCGCTATGATGCTGACAGACTTCCTGAAGAAAAATTCGAATACGCAATTAACACCGTATTTTCTGAACCGGCAGTTGACGTAACTTACAGAGATATGCCGGAAGTATCAGCAGAGGAAAGAGTCTTTGCTGTGGAATATCTCCCGGGACAGTTTGACCAGAGGGCTGACAGCTGCGAACAGTGTATACAGATTCTTGCTCAGGGCGAACGATGCAGAGTAAGGAATGCAAGAGTATATATTGTCAGCGGCAGGATCACTGATGAAGAATTTGAAAAGCTCAAGGCATACCTTATCAACCCTGTTGAAAGCCGTGAGGCTTCCCTTGACACATTTGACACTCTTGATGTGAAGTATGACATTCCTACAGAAGTTGCCACACTTGACGGATTTATTGATTACAGTGCTGACAAGCTCAGGGATTTTATTTCCGACTATGGTCTTGCAATGGACTTCGACGATATCTGTTTCTGCCAGAAATATTTTGCTGAAACAGAAAAGAGAAATCCTACTATAACCGAAATCAGAATGATTGACACATACTGGTCAGATCACTGCAGACACACAACATTCTCTACAAATATCGAAAATACAGAAATCGAATCACCATATATTGCAGAATCATTTGAGCTCTACAAGGAACTCCGTAAGGAACTCGGCCGTGAGGAAAAACCGATGACTCTTATGGATCTTGCAACTATCGCTGTAAGAAAGCTCAAAAAAGACGGACTCCTTGACGACCTCGATGAAAGCGAGGAAATCAACGCATGTTCTGTTAAGATAAAGGTTGACGTTGACGGCAGGGACGAAGACTGGATTCTTATGTTCAAAAACGAAACACATAACCACCCTACAGAGATTGAACCTTTCGGCGGCGCTGCAACATGTCTCGGCGGTGCAATCAGAGACCCTCTCTCAGGACGTTCATATGTTTACCAGGCTATGCGTGTCACAGGTGCAGCCAATCCGCTCGTTCCTGTTGAAGATACAATCAAGGGCAAGCTCCCTCAGAGAAAGATCGTTGCAGGAGCTGCCAACGGTTACAGTTCATATGGTAACCAGATTGGTCTCGCTACAGGTCATGTTACAGAAATATACCATCCTGGTTATGTTGCAAAGAGAATGGAAATCGGTGCCGTGGTAGGTGCTGCTCCGGCTGAGAACATCAGACGTGAGAGACCTGCTCCGGGAGACGTTGTTATTCTCCTCGGCGGTAAGACAGGACGCGACGGTTGCGGCGGTGCAACAGGTTCATCAAAGTCACACACATCTTCTTCGCTTGAAAGCTGCGGAGCTGAAGTTCAGAAGGGTAATCCGCCGGAGGAAAGAAAACTTCAGAGACTCTTCAGAAACAAGGAAGTTACTTCAATGATCAAGCGCTGCAATGACTTCGGTGCAGGCGGTGTATCAGTTGCTATCGGTGAACTTACTGACGGTCTTGTAATTAACCTCGATGCTGTTCCGAAGAAGTATGACGGTCTCGACGGCACAGAGATTGCTATCTCCGAATCACAGGAAAGAATGGCAGTTGTTATAGCTGCTGAAGATACAGAGAAGTTCATGGCAGAGGCTGCAAAGGAAAACATTGAAGCTACAAAGGTAGCTGATGTAACTGATGACAGCAGACTTAAGATGAACTGGAACGGAAAGACAATCGTTAATCTTTCACGTGAATTCCTTAACTCAAACGGTGCTGTAAAGCATACTGATATAAGAATCTCAGAACCTGTAATCAAGACTTCAACAGAGTACACAGACGATGCTGAAGGATGGACACAGATGATTTCAAACCTCAACGTATGTTCACAGAAGGGACTTGTTGAGAAGTTCGACTCAACAATCGGCGCAGGCACAGTACTTATGCCTTTCGGCGGTGTTTACCAGCTTACTCCTTCACAGGCTATGGCTGCAAAGATTCCTGTTCTGAAGGGAGAAACATCAACAGCTTCCATCATGGGCTGGGGCTATAACCCTGTTATCAGCGAAAAGAGTCCTTACCACGGAGCAGTTCTTGCTGTTACTGAATCAATCGCCAAGGTGGTTGCTGCAGGCGGAAGCAGCAAAAAATGCTGGCTTACATTCCAGGAATATTTTGAAAGAACTCAGAATGATCCTTCAAGATGGGGCAAGCCTTTTGCAGCTCTCCTCGGTGCTCTCAAAGCCCAGCTTGAATTCGGCTGCGGTGCAATCGGCGGAAAGGACAGTATGTCAGGTACTTTTGAAGATATTGACGTACCTCCGACTCTCGTTTCATTTGCTGTTTCAACAGCAAAGACTGACAGGATTGTTTCACCTGAATTCAAGACACCTGGCAACAGTGTAATTCTCATCACACCTAAGTATGATGAAAACGGTCTCCCTGAATTCGACAGTGTAAGAAGATGCTTTGAAAAGGTTGAAACTCTCATAGAATCCGGTCGTGCAAATGCAGTATGGGCTGTGACAGGTGCCGGCGTTGCTGAAGGTATAGCAAAGATGTGTTTCGGCAACAAACTTGGTTTCAGATTTACCAAAAAGCTCACGGAAAACCAGCTTTTCGAACCATGCTACGGTTCATTTATCGTAGAAGTAAACGGAACTACGAAGGGCAGTGAAACTGTTATCGGTGAAGTTCTTAAACAGACAGACGAATTCATGATTGACAACATCGACTACACTGTTTCCCTTGACGCTCTCCTCAAGGCATGGGAATCAAAGCTTGAACCTGTATATCCATGCATCATTCCTACAGAAGATACAAAGCCGGAAGCTTACAGATATGAAAAGAAGACAGTATTAAGACCTGCTGTTAAGACTGCTAAACCAAGAGTTCTTATCCCTGTATTTCCTGGTACAAACTGTGAATACGATACAGCAAGAGCTTTTGAAAAGGCAGGTGCTCTCCCTGAAACAATCGTTATCAGAAACCTCAGTGCATCTGCTATCGAAGAATCTGTAAATGAAATTGAGAAGGCTATCAGAAATTCACAGATCATTATGATTCCTGGCGGTTTCAGCGGCGGTGACGAACCGGAAGGAAGCGGTAAGTTCATTACAGCATTCTTCAGAAATGAAAAGATAAAGGATGCAGTTCACGAACTCCTTAAGAACCGTGACGGTCTTATGCTCGGTATATGCAACGGTTTCCAGGCTCTTATCAAGCTCGGTCTCGTTCCATACGGTGAGATCACAGACATGACAGACGACTCACCTACACTTACATTCAACACTATCGCAAGACACCAGTCAATGATGGTAAGAACAAGAATCGCTTCAAACAAGTCCCCATGGCTTGCACAGTGCAGCGTTGACCAGATTCACTCAGTTGCAATTTCACACGGTGAAGGACGTTTCGTTGCTTCTGAAGACCTTATCAGAAAGCTTGCTGAAAACGGTCAGATTGCAACACAGTACGTTGATATGAGCGGTGCTCCGACAATGAACATCAGATACAACCCTAACACTTCTGTCTCAGCTATCGAGGGTATCACCTCTCCTGACGGACGTGTATTCGGTAAGATGGGTCACAGTGAAAGAAAGGGAACAGATATCTGCAAGAACGTACAGGGCGACAAGGATCAGTTCATCTTTGAAAGCGGCGTAAGATACTTCGCTGATTAAGCTGTTTAAAAACCATTAAAAATCGTATAACCAATAAAAAACTGCATCTCTCAGAAATGAAAGATGCAGTTTTTTTGTCAGCTGATTCCAAATTCTATAAAGACAAACTCTTTCTTCGGATCCCTTACTTTCAGCTCAACCTTATGGTTTTCCGCAGTATCAAAACTTATAACATTTTTCAGAGTTACATTTCCCCAGCCGTAAATGCTTCTGCCCTGAAGAACAGCCTTTTTTTCTCCGTCAATATAGATATCAGCATCGCTGAACCGGTCGGTTTTATCATGGACAAATGCGGTAAACAGGGTGCGGAATTTTCCTTCAAAACTCACAGATGCAGCCTTTTCACCGTGTTTCATACTTAATCCGCTGCTGAAGAACTCACCGTATTCAGGGCATGAGATCTTTTCAAAGCCTTCAGAATTAACATCAGAACAGCTGCGGGTATGGTAATCAGCATAATCATGTGAATAAAGTACATCCGGAACATTATATTCGCTGTCTTCTTCCCTGCTTAAAGCCTGCTCAAAGGAATTTATCACACAGTCAGCTATAAAACGGTGTCCCCATGGATTAGGGTGTATCATATCATCGGCATAAACTGACCAGCTGAATCCGTTATCAAGCATATTTTTCAGGGAATCAGCAACGCTTACTGATATAAGACCATAGTGATTTCCTATTCTCTTCATATATCCCTGGCTTGTATAAAGAGAGCGGCTAATAAGAAAGACAAGAACCACCGCCGGTTCTGATGGAAGAGAAAGCATACGCCTGACCAGACTCTCGTATGAAACTATATACTCATGTCCGCATTCGTTATTTACAGCGTATTCTATAAATACAATATCGGGACTTACCTCTTCCCTTACCTTATCTGTTATCGAAAGTCCGATAAATGAATTTGCACTTTCTGTGGAAAGATTATGCTTTTCAAATGTACTTTCACTGTATTTTTCCCTGAGATAGTCCGTTATGTAATCCGTATAGTTTGTTTCAAGATGCTTCGTTCCGTCCCAGCCTCTGGTTATGGATCCCCCGACAAAAGCAAGGCTGACACTTTCCTTTTTCAGTGCTCTCCTGAGACGCATATTGTTTCCGCTGCAATACAGCGAATCTGATACAGCCTTCATATATTCCGGTATTTTCATATATCTGTCACCCCGTTTTTATATCACTCCAAAAATACAGGAGTCATTTATTCCATATATATATAATATCATATAGACACGCAGAAATCAAAGATTTTTTATCGGAAATAATTATAATTAGCAAAAATACACTCTATATAAATATGAATATATAAGCTATATTTTTTTATCTATAGCGATATGTATAAAATGGATATTATGAGTTTTTTGGTATGGGATTATTTGTATGTTTTATTCATTCTACACATTTAAACCCATAATTATGTTTTTTTATAACATTATAAACAGCAAGTATTGATTTGTTAATAGTAAATAAAATTTATTATCTTAACGCGCCTATAATTTATACACGCTTGACAAAGTTGTATTTAAAGAGTAAAATGATAGCCAGAATGAGGTTGTAAAGAGAATAATATGGAAAATCAGTTTTGCGAATGAAAGTGTATACAATTTTCACATTTATCATAAAATTATCATGTAGTGAATTTGCTGAAAAGGTAGATTCCTACCTGAAATCATAAAAAAATATTGCTTATAATGGTGTTATTTTTACATCATTATGGATTATATCTACTTAAATACAGAATTAAATTTTTGGTGTTTTAATTATCCTGACGCTCTCATACTTATGTACAAATTCTGTCACAAACAGCAATTTATTAATTTTCGCTTTTATGCCAATAATCACATAATATTTTTGTTCTGTATCATACAGATTGCATATAGCTCAATTTGAATATTTTCCCACATCGAAATTCATGCATTTAATTTTCGTCATTATTCACAAACGGAATTCCGCGAAAATCGTTTTTCTATGTTAACTTGACAGATTTTTTTAAAAGTTGTATACTAAGTGCATAGAATAGAAAGAGGTGGTAGTGTGAAACACTCAAAAAAAGTAATAAGAACAGTCAGCTGCTTCCTTGCAGCAGCAATGAGCATAGGTTCAGTACCATCATCCGGTTTTCTTAATATATCGGATATAGCTACTGTCCACGCAGCTGATCAGCAGGAAATTGGTAAAACTCCGGACGGCTATGATTATGAGCTCTGGAATCAGTACGGTCAGGGTCAGGTAAGTATGGACCTCGGATCAAACGGAGGTTTCAGCTGTTCATGGAGCGGAATTGAAAACTGTCTCTTCCGTACAGGTAAAAAACTCGGAAGCACAAAAAAATATCAGGATTACGGAAAAATTCAGATCAACTATGATGTTGATTACGAACCAAAGGGCAACTCCTATATGTGTGTTTACGGCTGGACCGAAGATCCTACTGTAGAATACTACATAGTAGAAGCATGGGGCGACTGGAGACCACCGGGAATGAACAATTCCAAGGGTACAGTTTCATCAGATGGAAAAAAATACGACATCTACACTTCAACACGTGTAAACCAGCCGTCAATCCATGGCACAGAAACCTTTGAGCAGTACTGGAGCGTAAACCAGACAAATCCTGCCAAGGTATATTCAAAGACAAACCTCACAGGTACTATCACAGTTTCAGATCATTTCAAGGCATGGGAACAGTCCGGAATGAAGATGGGACTTATGTACGAAGTTGCGCTTAACATCGAAGGCTACCAGTCAAGCGGTTCCGCTAACGTAAAGAAGAATGAACTCATAATGGGCGGAAGCGACGACGGCGGAAATACAGGCGGCAATGACACTCCTGTCACACCTCCGGCATCGAACATTACGGGAGACAAGCCGACAGGCACAGGTACAGGTGTTTCTGACGACTTCGAAGGAAGCGGAACATCCTGGACATCAAGAGGTGACTCAGTTGAACTCCTTATGTCAGGTGACATGAAGCACGGCGGTTCGAAGGCTCTTGCTGTAACAGGAAGAACAGCTTCATGGAACGGCATTCAGAATACTTCATCTGAAATCAAGGCAGGCAGTTCATACTCACTCAGTTCATATGTAGGCTACAACAACAGTGCTTACTCTTCAGCCGGATTTACATTCGGTGTTCAGTACGACCTGAACGGAACAACAAACTATGACAATATCGCAGATGCAACAGCATCAAGCGGAAAATGGGCTGAACTCGCAGGTGATTTCACTGTTCCTGCTGGTGCTGAAAATATTGCCCTCTATATCCAGACAGCTTACTCAGAAAATGACACAGCTGCAGATCTTATTGATTTCTTCGTTGATGACATTAAACTTACAGACGGTTCATCATCAACACCAGGCAATGACACTCCGTCAGATCCGGTAACAACAGATTCACTTAAGGAAA
>JAUNJJ010000057.1 GCA_030533325.1 Oscillospiraceae bacterium | reverse complement strand
TTATACCACGTTTTTAACATTATTTCAATGTCGTAAATTTGCATAAAAGGATGCGGGAGAGACACCTCTTCAAGGTATGAACACCTGCGGGGTTTCTCTCTCAAAATAACATAACTGAGAAAAATCTGTATACAGAAAAACGCAGCATATCAGAAAATCAGAAATGCTGCGTTTCATTTTTATTTAAAAAGTTCCTTCATCCTTCTCATGGCTTCAACTGTATTTTCATAGGTACCGAAAGCGGTTAGTCTGAACCAGCCGGCGCCGTTCTTTCCGAAGCCTTCACCAGAGGTTCCCACTACGTTGATTTTTTCAAGGATATAGTCGAAGAATTCCCAGCTGCCCATATTGTCCGGACACTTGAGCCATACATAAGGTGAGTTAAGACCGCCTGTGAATTTGATTCCAAGCTCTGTAAGCGTATCAGTCATTACCTTTGCGTTTCTGTGGTAGTAATCAATGGCTTTTCTTATCTGTTTCTGACCTTCTTCTGTAAATACTGCTTCTGCAGCACGCTGAACCGGATAGGAAACGCCGTTGAACTTGCTTCCCTCTCTTCTGTTCCAGAGGTCTGCAATCTTTACTTCCGCTCCTGCCGATGATTTTACAACCAGCTCATCAGGGACTACTGTGTATCCGCATCTCATTCCTGTAAATCCTGCTGTTTTTGAAAGTGAACACATTTCGATGGCACATTTCTTTGCACCTTCAACAGCGTAGATACTTCTCGGAAGTTCCTTATCCTGAATAAATGCCTCGTAAGCAGAGTCGAAAATAATTATCGCTTCATTTTTAAGAGCATAGTCCACCCATTCCTTAAGCTGGTCCTTTGTGTAAACCGAGCCGGTAGGATTGTTTGGTGAGCAGAGATAAATGATATCTGCATGAACACTGTAGTCAGGCATTGCTGCAAATCCGTTGGATTCGTCAGAGTCAGCATAGATAACCTCTCTGCCTGCCATCATATTTGAATCAACATATACCGGATAAGCCGGGTCTGTAACCAGAATAGTATTTCCGTCTCCGAAAATATCAACAATATTTCCGCAGTCAGACTTTGCACCGTCATTTATTCTGATATCGGATGCAGGGACATCAACTCCGAAACTTTTATAGTATCCGGAAACAGCTTCCCTCAGGAAATCATAACCGGCACCGCTGTCTTCATAGCCGCGGAATGTTTCTGCATTACCCATCTCATCTGCAGCCTTTTTCATTGCTTCAACAGCAACAGGTGCTATCGGCTGGGTAACATCGCCTATACCCATTCTGATAAGTGTTTTGTCCGGGTTTGCCTCGGAAAATGCCTTTATTCTCTTTGCAATATCGATAAAAAGATAATTCTTCTTCATCGAAAGAAAGTTTTCATTTATTTTAACCATTGTAGTTATCCTCCGTCAAATTTCTATACTGCCCGTAAACACTGTTTCCGCCGGTCCTCTCATAAGAACAGTACCGTCATTTTTGTAAGTGATATAAAGATCTCCGCCTCTGAGCTTTACAGTAATTTCCTTGTCAAAAGGGAAGAAACCGTTCTTCACGCATGCCACAGCGCAGGCACAGGCACCTGTTCCGCAGGCCCAGGTCTCACCGGAACCTCGCTCCCAGACTCTCATCATAACTGTGCTTTCATCAATTATTTTTGCAAATTCTGTATTTACTCTTTCAGGGAAAAGCGGGTGATTTTCATAATCAGGTCCGATTTTTTCAAGGTCAAGGGATTCAACATCGTCAACGAAGGTTACTGCATGAGGATTTCCCATTGACACTGCTGTGATATTCACATTTTTTCCGTTTACTTCAACAGGTTTGCTGATAAACTCTTCACCTTCGGCCTTCATCGGTATGGAAGCAGGGTTAAGGATTGCTTTTCCCATATCAACAAGTACAGTCTGTACCTTTCCGTTTTCCGGATAAAGTGTGAGGTATTTTATTCCGCTTCTGGTTTCGAGGGTTATCTCTGTTTTGTCTGTGAGATGATTGTCGTAGACATATTTGCCTATGCATCTTGTTGCGTTGCCGCACATGTTTCCTTCGCTGCCGTCAGCGTTGAACATTCTCATGCGGAAATCTGCCTTGTCGGACGGCATTATCATAACCAGTCCGTCTGAGCCTATTCCGAAGTGTCTGTCACTTATTTTTATTGACACTTCTTCGGGGTTATCTATGGTTTCTTCGAAACAGTTGACGTAGACATAGTCGTTGCCTATGCCGTGCATTTTGGTGAATTTCATTTATGTCATTCCTCCAGAAGATTGGTTTATTCATAATTGAACAGTTTATTTGCAGGACTTTGCGGTCGAGCTATGCACTCCCTCCGGTCGCCTGCACCTTCGCACATCTTCGCGGCATATAATTTATACGCCGCTCTGTCCATAGTTGGAAAGGACACGGGCTGAAGGGTCGTCTACGTTGCAGCCTTCCCATTCCTTGTTTGGCATCCAGAAATCAACTACCATTTCGCTGTTTCCAGGATAGTATTTTTCAAAAATCTCACGGTAGAGAAGAGATTCTTTGGTAAATGGCTTTGCATGAGTATAGGCTGAGGATTTTTCTTCAAACTCAGCGTCTGTGTACTGTTCTGCTGCATATTCCTTGAGATAGTCAACCATTGAGTGACCTACGGCATCAGAAAAGGCAGCTTTTTCACGGTAAAGAATATCATGCGGGAGATAATCACCCTCAAAGGCATGACGGAGAAGATACTTGCCCTTGTTGTATTTGTTGAGTTTCTTTTCAGGATCAACCGCCATAACGTATTTTACAAAGTCAAGGTCACCGAAAGGAACTCTTGCTTCAAGAGAATTTACAGAGATACATCTGTCTGCACGGAGAACGTCATACATATGAAGTTCATGCACTCTCTTTACTGATTCCTGCTGGAATGCCTCTGCAGAAGGTGCAAAATCCGTGTACTTGTATCCGAAAAGCTCGTCTGAAATCTCACCTGTAAGCAGAACTCTTATATCAGTCTGCTCGTGGATTGCTTTACAGAGAAGATACATACCCATGCTTGCACGTATCGTTGTTATATCATATGTACCAAGAAGCTTTATTACACTTTCAAGCGCTCCGAGAACATCGTCCTTTGTAATAATAACTTCTGTATGGTCACTTCCTATATAGTCTGCAACCTGTTTTGCGTACTTAAGGTCAATGGCATCTGTGTTCATACCGATGGCAAATGTTCTTATCGGCTTCTCACTCTTCTTCTGCGCAATGGCACATACAAGAGAGGAATCGAGTCCGCCTGAGAGAAGAAATCCGACTTTTGCATCCGCGTCAAGTCTCTTCTCAACGCCTGCAACAAGCTTGTCATGAATATTGCTGCATACTTTTTCCAGGTCATCGTATATAACTCTGTCAACAGCTGTTATATCATTGTAGCAGACAAATTCACCGTTTTTATAGTAATGTCCCGGCGGGAACGGCATTATTTTCTTACATGCCTTTGTCAGGTTCTTTGCCTCACTGGCAAATACAACCGCACCGCTCTCTGCATATCCGTAATAAAGCGGACGTATTCCGATAGGGTCTCTGGCTGCGATGAATTCTCCTGTTTCTCCGTCATAGATTATGCAGGCAAATTCAGCATCGAGCTTTGCAAACATTTCCGTTCCGTATTCCTTATACATCGGAAGGAGTATCTCACAGTCGCTGTCGCTTTTAAAACTGTATCCTTTTGAGATAAGTTCTTCTTTTATTTTTCTGAAACCATATATCTCACCATTGCAGACCACATAACTTCCGTCAAGTTCAAAAGGCTGCATTCCTTCCGGTGTAAGACCCATGATTGAAAGTCTCTGAAATCCAAGCACACCTCGCTTAAGATCAATAATACGGCAGTCATCAGGACCTCTTGAAACAGTAGCCTCAAGTCCCCCTGTAACGATTTCCATTCCTCCGCCTTCAGCACAGAAGCCCATTATAGTACACATTTATGAACATTCCTTTCCGATTAACTAATCCTTATGAATTTTCTCGTCATATTTATTTTTACTGCTTGCACCGGATACATCCACAGGATATTTTCCGGTGAAACAGCCGTTGCAGAAATCCTCTCTGTCTGCAAGCTCACATAATTTTTCAGCCGGCAGATATGCAAGTGTGTCTGCACCGATCTCCTTTGCAATTTCCTCAGCACTGCTGCAGTGGCACGCAATGAGATTTTCCTCACTGTCAATATCTGTTCCAAAATAACACGGGTGTACAAACGGCGGTGATGATATTCTGACATGCACCTCTTTCGCACCTGCTTCACGAAGCAGACGTATTATTCTGGCGCTTGTGGTACCGCGGACAATGGAGTCATCTATCATGACAACACGTTTTCCGGCCACGCTTTCGCGTATTGCATTGAGTTTAATCTTTACAGCGTTCTCACGCATATTCTGATGCGGCTGAATAAAGCTTCTGCCAACATATTTGTTCTTTATAAAACCCATTCCGTAGGGTATTCCGCTCTTGTTTGCATATCCAAGTGCTGCATCAAGTCCGGAATCCGGAACTCCTATGACAATATCCGCATCCACCGGACTGCACTGTGCAAGTATTTCACCTGCACGGACCCTTGCCCTGTGAACTGAACAGCCTTCAATCACTGAATCCGGACGGGCAAAATAAATGTACTCAAAAATACATATATTTGATTTTTTTCTCACATGAGTTTTTATTGATTCTATTCTGTTATCCGAGATAACAACTATCTCCCCCGGTTCAACATCGCGGACAAATTCGGCACCGACAGCATCGAGTCCGCATGTCTCAGAAGATACTATATACGCACCCTCACTGGTTTTTCCGATACAGAGCGGACGGAAACCATCCGGATCACGAAAGGCGATAAGTTTTGTTGCCGTCATAAGTATACATGAATATGCACCCTTTATAAACGGCATGGCCTTTTCAACCGCCTCTTCAGTGGAGCCGCAGTTTAAGCGCTCACGAACAATGACATAAGCAATAGCTTCCGTATCAGATGTTGCATGAAATATTGCCCCTGACATCTCGAACTCACTTCTGAGTTCTGCGGCATTTACGAGATTACCGTTATGGGCCAGTGCCATATTTCCCTTTATATGTCTTATAACAAGCGGCTGGATATTGCTGTGAAGTTTTCCACCTGCTGTTGAATAGCGGACATGTCCGACCGCCATATTTCCCCTGCCGAGTTTTTCAAGATCCTCACGGCTGAAAGCCTCGGAAACCAGACCGTCTGCCTTTCTGTGACTTATTACACCGTCATCACAGACGGCTATTCCGCAGCTTTCCTGGCCTCTGTGCTGCAGTGCATACAGTCCGTAGTACACTGCAGAGGCGACATCTGCTGTTTTGTTTTCATATATACCAAAAACTCCACACTCTTCATGCAATGAGTCAAACATATAACCACCGCTTCTCCTGTCAGTATTGAACGAATTTAAAGATTTGTATAGCCCATAAGATACTGGTCAGTTTCCCTTGCAGCATCCCTGCCCTCACGGATAGCACGTACAACAAGTGACTGTCCGATGTGCATGTCTCCTGCTGTGAATACCTTCTGAACATTTGTGCTGAACTTTCCGTTTTCCGTACTTACATTTGTCCGTGCATTCAGTTCAACTCCGAAAGCATCAGCAACATAGGACTGAGCCCCTAAAAATCCTGCTGCAATAAGACAGAGTTCACACGGAAGAACCTTTTCGCTTCCCTCAATTTCCTTAGGAACATTTCTGCCTGTCTTTTCATCAGGAACAAATTCAAGCTTTACTGTTTTTACAGCTGAAAGTTTTCCGCTTTCATCCTTGATGAATTCCTTTACTGTAGTGCAGTAAACTCTCGGATCACTGCCGAATACTGCAGTTGCCTCCTCCTGACCGTAGTCTGTTTTGCAAACTCTCGGATATTCAGGCCACGGATTGTTTTCTGTTCTTTCATCCGGAAGCTTAGGCATCATTTCAAGCTGAACAACTGACGCACAGCCGTGTCTTACTGAAGTTCCCACGCAGTCATTTCCTGTATCGCCGCCGCCGATTACGATAACATTCTTATCTTTTGCAGAAATATATTTATCATCAGCCATTGCTGAATCAAGAAGACTCTTTGTAGTTGCCTTAAGAAAATCAACTGCAAAATATATCCCCTCTGCATCACGGCCGGGAGCATTTATATCTCTTGGATTTGATGAACCGCATGCCAGAATTACGGCATCATACTGGTTAAGTATCTCCTGAGCCGGTATTGTCTTTCCGATATCGGCATTCATTTCAAACTGAACGCCCTCAGCCTTCATTAAATCAGTACGGCGTTTAACAACCCACTTTTCAAGTTTCATATTCGGAATACCGTACATAAGAAGTCCGCCCGGTCTGTCGCTTCTCTCATAAACAGTTACGCTGTGTCCGCGCCTGTTCAGAGTATCAGCAGCAGCAAGTCCCGAAGGACCTGAACCGATAACGGCAATCTTCTTGCCGCTCCTTACCTTAGGTGGTTCTGCCTTGATAAGCCCTGTTTCAAAGCCGAATTCAACAATTGCATTTTCATTTTCCTTGACTGTTACCGGTTCGCCGTTAAGTCCACAGGTGCATGCCTTTTCGCAGAGTGCAGGACATACGCGTGAAGTAAATTCAGGAAAATTATTTGTCATGAGCAGACGTTCAAGGGCCTGCTCCTTATGATCACGGTAGAGAAGATCATTCCACTCAGGGATAAGATTGTTAAGCGGACAGCCTGATATCATTCCTCTCAGCATCTTACCGTTCTGACAGAACGGAACACCACAGTCCATACACCTTGCTGCCTGTTTTTTTCTTTCCTCTTCGGAAAGCGGGCTATGAAATTCATTATAATTTTTTATTCTCTCCAGAGGACTGCATGCAGAGTTGTCTGTCCTTTCAAATTCCATAAATCCATTTGGCTTTCCCATGGGTTATGCCTCCTTCTTACTGATGTAAAATGCTTCTATCTCAGCCTGTTCACTGCTCATGCCTTTTTCTTCAAGAGCAAGAATAGTGCTCTGTATCTTAGCGTAGTCATGCGGAATAATCTTCTTGAACTTTCCGATGTACACTGCAAAATCATCAAGAATCTTCTTTGCTTTTTCAGAACCTGTTGCTTCAAAGTGTTCCTCTATTATATTTCTCAGTTCAATAATATCGTACTTGTTCGTAACAGATTCAAGAGAAATCGAAGCCTTGTTCACTCTGGTGTAAAGATCCCTGTTTTCATCGAGAACATAGGCGATACCGCCCGACATACCGGCTGCAAAGTTCTTTCCTGTGTTTCCGAGAATAACTGCACGACCGCCTGTCATATATTCACAGCCATGGTCACCCACACCTTCGCAGACTGCAACAGCACCTGAGTTTCTTACACAGAAACGCTCGCCTGCGATACCACTGATAAATGCCTTGCCGCTTGTGGCACCATAGAGTGCAACGTTTCCGGCAATGATATTTTCATCAGCTCTGAATCCGGCATTTTTCGAAGGATAAAGAATGAGTTTTCCTCCTGAAAGACCCTTTCCGAAGTAGTCGTTGCTGTCACCGGTAAGTTCAAGGGTAAGACCCTTAGGTATGAACGCACCGAAGCTCTGACCGCCGCTGCCGTGGCATTTTACTGTAAAGGTATCATCCTCAAGTGCATCTTCTCCCCATTTTCTTGTGATTTCCGCACCGAACAGTGTACCGAAGGCACGGTCTGTATTTTTTACATCTATCTCAATAGTTTTCTTAGTCTTGTTTTTAAGAGCAGGACCAAGTTTCTTCATAAGTACAGTTTCATCAACAGTCTTTTCAAGCTCAAAATCATAAATATCAGACTTTTTAAAGTACTGGTTGCTGTTTTCGAAACTGCTGCAGAGAATCTCGCTGAAATCAATATTTCCGTTGTCTGATTTTTTATAGAGCAGATCAGTACGTCCGATAAGTTCGTCAACTGTTCTTATGCCAAGCTTAGCCATATATTCTCTGAGTTCCTGTGCAACAAAGTGCATGAAGTTTACTATATATTCAGGCTTGCCTGCAAAACGCTTTCTCAGTTCCGGATTCTGTGTTGCGATACCCATAGGGCAGGTATCAAGGTTACATACTCTCATCATTACACAGCCCATAGTTACCAGCGGAGCTGTTGCAAAACCGAACTCTTCAGCACCAAGGAGTGCTGCAACAAGAACATCACGTCCTGTCATAAGCTTGCCGTCTGTTTCGATAACAACTCTTGTACGGAGTCCGTTAAGCATAAGTGACTGATGAGCTTCAGCAACACCGATTTCCCACGGAAGTCCGGCATTGTAGATTGAGCTTCTCGGTGCTGCACCGGTACCGCCGTCATATCCGGAAATAAGGATTACCTGAGCACCTGCCTTGGCAACACCTGCTGCAACTGTACCTACACCTGCTTCCGAAACAAGCTTGACTGAAATTCTTGCATCCTTGTTTGCGTTTTTAAGGTCGTAAATAAGTTCAGCAAGGTCTTCGATTGAATATATATCGTGATGCGGAGGCGGTGAGATAAGGCTTACACCTGCAGTTGAGTGACGTGTTTTTGCAATCCACGGATACACTTTTCCGCCCGGAAGATGTCCGCCCTCACCCGGCTTTGCACCCTGTGCCATCTTTATCTGAATTTCCTTTGCGGAAACAAGATACTCTGAAGTAACGCCGAATCTTCCCGAAGCAACCTGCTTGATTGCTGAGCAGCGGTCAGACTTAAGTCTCTCCGGAGATTCACCGCCCTCACCTGAGTTTGACTTGCCGCCGATTCTGTTCATCGCAACAGCCATACACTCATGTGCTTCCTGTGAAATTGAACCGTATGACATGGCACCTGTCTTGAAACGGTGACAGATACTTTCAACTGATTCAACCTCATCTATCGGAATACCGCCGTTCTCGTCATACTTAAAGTCGAGCAGACTTCTGAGAGTAAGTTCATTGTCTTCCTTGTTAACTGCTTCGGAATATTCCTTGAATATACTGTAATCACCTTTTTTGGTTGCTTCCTGAAGAAGATGAATCGTTTCAGGAGTATAGAGATGCTCGCTCTTTCCTGAACGGAGCTTGTGGCTTCCTGAACTTTCAAGATCAAGACCTGTGTGAAGTCCAAGCGGGTCAAAAGCAGAATTATGAAGTTTCTCAGTTCTGCGTGATATATCATCAATACCGATTCCGCCAATGCGGCTTACTGTGCCTCTGAAATATTTGTCAATAAGCTCCGGTGCGATACCCACTGCTTCAAAAAGTTTTGAACCCTGGTAGGACTGGATTGTTGAAATACCCATCTTTGAAGCAATCTTTACAATACCGTGAAGAACTGCACTGTTGTAGTCATTTTCAGCAGCATAGTAGTCCTTGGAAAGCATGCCTGTATCAATAAGGTCGCGTATTGTCGCATGAGCAAGATACGGATTTACCGCACATGCACCGTATCCGAGAAGTGCTGCAAAATGATGTACCTCACGAGGTTCAGCAGTCTCAAGAATAATGGCAACGGCTGTTCTCTTTTTGGTTGATACAAGATGCTGCTGAAGAGCTGCAACTGCAAGAAGTGAAGGAATAGGAGCACGGTATTCATCCACATCCTTGTCTGAAAGGATAAGAATATTTGCACCGTCACGGTATGCCTTGTCCGCATCTATAAACAGACGTTCAATTGCCTTTTCAATTGTAGTACCGATATAGTAGGTCATCGGAATAACTGCTGTTTTAAGTCCGTCCACCTTCATGCTCTTTATCTTAAGCATATCCGTACTTGTAAGGATAGGATTGTCAACCTTCAGTACGTGACAGTTCTCCGGCTTCTCCTCAAGGATATTTCCGTCTCCGCCGATATAGGTACTTGTATCGGTTACTATCTCCTCACGGATTGCATCAAACGGAGGGTTTGTTACCTGTGCAAACAGCTGACGGAAATAGTTGAAAAGCGGAGGGTCTGATTTGTCAAGGGAAGGAAGCGGGATATCCGAACCCATGGAGGCAATCGGTTCTGAACCGTTCTCAGCCATAGGGAGAATACTGTTTTTAATCTCCTCGTAGCTGTATCCGAATGCCTTCTGAAGTCTTTCAAGTTCATCATGTGTATATGATTTTATTCCCTTGTTAGGAATATGGAGGTCGTGAAGCTTTATAAGGTTGCTGTCAAGCCACTCGCCGTAAGGCTGGCGTGAAGCATAGTAGCTCTTTACCTCTTCGTCGTCTATAAGGCGTTTCTGCTTTGTATCCGCAAGAAGCATCTTTCCCGGACGGAGTCTGTCCTTCTTTACTATCATCTCATCAGGTACATCGATACAGCCTGTTTCAGATGAAAGAATAAGGAAACCGTCTGAAGTAAGACAGTAACGTGAAGGACGAAGTCCGTTTCTGTCAAGAACAGCACCCATAACGTCACCGTCAGAGAAGAGTATGGAAGCCGGACCGTCCCATGGTTCCATCATTGTTGCATAGTACTGATAGAATTCATATTTTTCCCTTGAAACAGTCCTGTTGTTTTTCCATGGTTCCGGAATTGTAATCATAACTGCAAGCGGAAGCGGCATTCCTGACATAACCATAAATTCGAGAGCGTTGTCAAATCTTGCTGAGTCAGAACCTGCCGTGTTTATTGCCGGAAGAATCTTGCTGAGATCATCTCCGAATGTATCGCAGTAAACTGTTTCCTCACGTGCAAGCATCTTGTCAACGTTACCTGTAATTGTATTAATCTCACCGTTGTGAACGATAAGTCTGTTAGGGTGAGCCTTCTGCCAGCTTGGCTGGGTATTTGTTGAAAAACGGCTGTGAACCATTGCGATAGCAGAAATAAAGCTTTCGTCCTGAAGATCCTTATAGAATTTTCTGAGTTCATCAACAAGGAACATACCTTTATATACTATTGTTCTGCTTGAGAATGAACATACATAGGTATTTTCATTTGCCTGTTCAAATATACGGCGTGCGATATAGAGCTTTCTGTCAAAATCAAGACCTCTTTCGCAGCCTTCAGGA
The DNA here is from genome assembly GCA_030533325.1 of Oscillospiraceae bacterium. Taxonomy (GTDB): domain Bacteria; phylum Bacillota; class Clostridia; order Oscillospirales; family Ruminococcaceae; genus HUN007. The sequence goes on along the minus strand of JAUNJJ010000057.1, from coordinate 12,473 downwards.
CGTTTAACAAAAGCCTGCATGATGCACGGCATACTGTCTATGGCTTTCTGTCCGAGAACTGAAGGATCGGAAGGAACTGTTCTCCATCCGCAGAACTCTATTCCCTGTTTCTTCATAATAATCTCAAACATCTTCTTAGCCTGGTTGCGTTTAAGCTCGCTCTGCGGGAAGAAGAACATACCGACACCGAAGTCTCCGTCTTCACCTATCTCAAATCCTAAAGCAGCGGTTTCTGAACGGAAGAAGTCTCCCGGTATCTGGGTAAGAACACCAACACCGTCACCTGTTTTTCCTTCAGCATCCTTACCTGCACGATGCTCAAGTTTTTCAACAATTGAAAGAGCATCCTCAACTACACGGCGTGATTTATCACCGTTTATATTGACCACTGCACCTATACCGCAGTTATCATGTTCAAACTCAGGACGGTAAAGTCCCCTTTTTTGAAAAGGAGCCTCATTTCTGAAATCATCCATTCAATTCACAACCTTTCTGATTATTTAAAGCCGTTTCGCAAAATGCAGGAACGGCATTTATTTCTTTCACAAAACAATACTGTGAGTTATATTCACTCTGCAATTAATTCTATCACTATTTTGCAACTTTGTCAACACCAAATTGCAAATTTATCATTTTAACTTAAAAATTTCTTCCCCCAACCCTGCAGGATATGCAAATCAGAAAATCATTAAAACGGCTTGACAAATGGCTTTGATAGTAATATAATATTTTTGTTAAGGAAAATTTTTATTGCAGGTAAAAATAAACCCTCTTGCATTTTTAGACTTTCGCCTTCATTTATTTCAATCTTTATCCCAATAATCAAAAGTTATTCATGGCGTGCGAAGGTGCAGGGCGACCGCAAAGCCCTGCAAAAAACAAAAAGGACTAATACAACCTGCATCTTTTGGAGCGTAACAAAAATCATATTCTATTAATAAAGGAGCAGATAATCATGTCAGTCAAATACATCTTCGTCACAGGCGGCGTTGTCTCAGGTCTCGGTAAAGGAATAACCGCAGCTTCACTCGGAAGATTACTAAAACAGCGCGGCTATAAAGTAACCATCCAGAAATTCGATCCATATATAAATGTAGACCCGGGTACAATGTCACCATACCAGCACGGTGAAGTCTTCGTAACGGATGACGGTGCCGAAACCGACCTTGACCTCGGCCACTACGAACGTTTCGTCGACGAAAATCTGACCGTCAACTCCAATGTAACAACAGGCAAGATTTACTGGAACGTAATTACCAAGGAGAGAAACGGTGACTACCTCGGCAAAACAGTACAGGTAATCCCGCATATCACAAACGAAATCAAAAACAAAGTATACAGTGCCGCAAAGGAAGCAAACGCCGACGTCGTAATCACAGAAATAGGCGGAACCGTCGGAGACATCGAATCCACCCCTTTCCTTGAGGCAATCCGCCAGGTTGGTACAGAACAGGGCAGAAACAACGTAACCTATATACACGTCACACTTGTCCCTTACATTGCCGGTTCCGAAGAATTAAAATCAAAACCTACGCAGCATTCCACAAAGGAACTCCTTTCAATCGGCATACAGCCGGATATAATAGTATGCAGAAGCGAAGTTGAGATTCCGGTGGACATGCGCGAAAAAATCGCCCTCTTCTGCAATATCAGAAAAGAGGACGTTATCCAGAACCTTACTGCTCCTTCCCTCTACGAAGTACCGCTCTGGCTTGAAAAGGAAGGTCTTGCATCTTCAGTATGCCACCACCTCGGACTCGAAGACAGAACTCCTGACCTTGCAGAGTGGACCGATATGGTTCAGAGGTCAAAAATAACCGATGGCAAAGTAACCATCGGTCTTGTAGGCAAATATGTGGAACTCCACGACGCATATCTTTCAGTTGCCGAAGCTCTCAGACACGGAGGCATTGAAAACAGCGTCTCCGTGGATATCGAATGGATAGATTCAGATGACATCACAGAGGAAAATGTATCCGCAAAACTCAGCGGCTGCGACGGTATAATAGTACCGGGCGGTTTCGGCAAACGCGGTATCGAAGGAATGATAGAATCAATCAGATACGCCCGTGAAAATAAAATTCCGTTCTTCGGTATCTGCCTCGGCATGCAGATGGCCGTAGTGGAATTTGCTCGTCACGTAGCCGGTCTTGAAAATGCAAACTCAACAGAATTTGACGATACTTCAAACCCTGTTATTCACATCATGGAAGAGCAGAAGGAGATTTCACAGAAGGGCGGCACGATGCGTCTCGGTCTGTATCCGTGCAAACTCAGCGATGATTCAAAATGCCGCAGCATTTACGGCAGTGAACTCATTTACGAACGTCACCGCCACCGCTATGAATTCAACAACGCCTTCCGCTCAAAACTTACAGAAGCCGGACTAAAGATAGCCGGTATATCACCTGACGAAAGACTTGTTGAGATAGTTGAAGTATCTGAGCACCCGTGGTTCACAGGCGTTCAGTTCCACCCTGAATTCAAATCCCGTCCGAACAAACCGCACAGATTATTTGCAGACTTTATCAGAGCGGCAAAGGAAAACAGGTAACTCACTGTTTCCTGTTCAGAATAATTCCAAGCTCATTCATTATTCTTTTCCTGTTTGTAACGACTCCCCTGCATATTCTGTATATCCACCCTGCCGGGAGGAATATCCTGTGCCTGAAAACAGGCGGATAATGTGCTTCAAAAAACTCAGCACCGGGAAACAGACGGCTCATAATATACCGAAGCTTTGACCTGCTGCCTGTTTTCTGAGAAAACTTTTCCATGCTTTTCTCGATACTTTGTTTCAGCGTACCGTATGTACCTGAATTCAGATAACGTTCAAGCATCAGTTTATCTTCATCGGTAAGTTCAGCATCACTCTTTCCGAATACCTTCCCTGCAAGCTCACGGCTCTGTTTTTCAAAATCAGATATACCAAGTTTTTCGCATTCCGATTCGATGTACGTCCGGTTCAGGGTTTCCTGTTTAGCCTGAAGATACACATAACAGTCAAGCAGTGAACGTATTCCCGTACCGCTGTTTGAGTAGTGCTTGTATTCGTGTGTGATGATGTAGATATAAAAATCCTCATCTGAAAAGTGATAACCGTAATTGTTGTCACTGTCCTTCACAAGTCTTTTCTTTACATCTCCGTAGTATTCAAACCATTTAGGATCATGCGACTTACCGAAAAGGGACGTATGCATTTCAAAATTAAGCACCGGAGGTTTCTCATATACATCATGGTTTCCTTTGCCGCAGCTTACAGTCTGATATCCGTTACTCTCAAAGTATTCTTTTATTTTCTGCTGATATCCGGCGTCAAACAGGATATCATTGTCAGCCATCTGACGCATACTGAAATCAGGATACAGCTCTTTAAGCACACTCCCCTTCAGCGGCATATACCATATTCCGTTTTCCTCGCAGAATGAAAACAGTTTTTTCCTCTCAGCATCAAGAAATATATTTTTTCTTGATGCTTTTTCTTTTGCTGTACGGAATTTATCATTATGTATTCCTGCGCTTTCCAGAGCAGAAGCTGTGATACCTGTCAGAGTGTGGTACTTTGCAGCAGTATACAGCTGTTCCAGGTCCATCTGATCTGTTCTGTCCTTTGACGGAACTGTGCCGTTTACGGCACATCTGCAGAGATATATCAGGTCATAAAACGTCTGATTCATATTTCCTCCGTTCTGTAAATTCTAAGTGAAACTTATTGTTTTATCACATATTTCCAGGGCTTTCGGTCTGTGAGTTACTATCAGTACTGTTTTGTCCGTCATACTTCTGATATTTTCAAGAAGCTGTTTTTCTGTTGCTTCATCGAGTGAACTTGTAGCCTCATCAAGCAGGAGTACCGGAGCATCGGAGTATATCGCCCTTGCTACTGCGATTCGCTGCATCTGGCCCTCGGAAAGTCCTGCGCCGCGCTCACCCAGTACTGTGTCAGTACCGTTTTCAAGCTCCGAAACAAATTCCTCAGCACAGGAGATTTTCAGTGCAGATCTGATTCTGTCCTCATCTGCCTCTTTGTCCGAAAATGCGATTATATCACGTATTGTACCGTTCATCAGATGATTGCCCTGCGGAACATAGGCAAACAACCTGTGCCATCTGCCTGTAAGTTCCGTTTCCGTTCCATCTGTTTTCTGTATCATAATTCTGCCACCGTCACAGTGATACAGGCACATGAGGAGTTTCAGCACTGTTGACTTTCCGCATCCGGAATGTCCTGTAAATGCAAGATTCTCGCCCTTGTTTATGACGAAACTCACATTTTCAAGTACGCTCTCCCTGTCATCGTCCTTATATTTGAAGCAGACATTATCCAGCTTTACGGCTGAAAACTCATTGTCGTAGAAATCCTTTATTTCACCGCTGTCAAATGCCTCATCAGTGCAGTCATCGGCAAAGTCCTCAGCTTCACGCAGTCTGTCGGCACTTGCTGTCATGGCATAAAACTTCGGCAGATAACCTGTGATATTTGCAAACGGAGACTGTATCTGTGAAATAAGCTGCAGTATGGCTGTAAGTGTTCCGTAGCTTACAGTACCGCTGATTATCCCGAATCCGCAGTACGCAAATCCCACAAGGTACATACCGTTCATAGCTGCTGAAAAGCCGATATTACATACATTTGAAAAATGATTACGCTTCATTCTTGCATCCTTGTGTGCAGACATTTTCTGCTTTCCCTGTTCTGCTGTGTGCTCTTCCGCCGAAAAACTTCTGACGATGATGAGACTGCCAAGATGCTCCTGCAGAAAAATACGAAGCCGTCCGTCATTTTCCTGAATGCTCTTATGCAGTCTTTTCAGAACCTTTCTGAATAAATATGTAAGCAGAAGCAGCGCTGCGCCTCCGGGGAGAATAATAAAAAGAAATCTCTTCTCAATTACCAGCAGCATAACAAAAGCACCGGCCATTTTCACTGCCATTCCCACTGCACCCGGAAAAATATCAACCATACCGTCAGCTGCCACCTTTGTATCAGAAGTCAGACGGTTCATCCATTCACCGGAATGAATGCCTGTAACCGAAGCATAGTCTTTTTTCAGCAGGGTTTCAAAAAGCCTTGCCTTGAAAATATTCTCCATCGCAGAACGGGAATGCTCCTCAAGCCAGCGGACAACGGCTCTGAGCATTATCTGAACCAGAACAAGAACGACAACAGAAACAAGGGCAAAAACAAACCCTGACCTGTCCTTCTCAGCGGCGCTGTCTATACCGTTTCTCAGAAGCAGGGCATATACTACACCGCTGCCGCCAAGCAGAGCCTGTATAAGTGACAGTAAAAGTACATTTATTTTATGCTTTCCTGCTACATCAGAAAGCCATTTTAATGTATTGTTTTTCATCTGAGCCGCCTTTTCAGTTTAATTATTATCTTTTTCAGGAATATTCTTAACCCTGAAAAACTGCACCACAATATGCTGTATATTCTGTATCTTATATCATTAACTGAATAAGTTTTACCTTTGTGTACAAACTCAGTCATCACTCCGATAATATCACAGTCTTTAATGCCGTATTCTTTATTAATGCAGTTGTCTCCCAGTATTACATAATCGTTTTCCCTCACCTCAATAATTCTGTGAAGAACGTATTTATCGGGTGGACGACGATAGAGTACCACATCATATTTTCTGCATCTGTCAGCCTCTTTTTTACTTACCGTAAAGAGATCACGCCCCTGTTTCAACAGAGGCATCATACTGACACCAACATTTCTGTATGTGAGGGTGCCATATTTTTCGAGATATTCCTCATAAGTAAATACAGTTGTATTACTCATCAACAGCCCCTATCCCCTTCAATGCACTGATTACCTTATCAACCCCCTCGGCAGCTTCCGTTTCCGTTACATCATATTTGCCGAGCATTTTTGAAATGATTTCCTCCCGTGTGGTTTCGGTTCTCAGGCATTCCACAATAAATGCAGTTGTTGCATTGCTGTGAATGATTCCTGCAAACTCCCCCGAGGCATCTATCATCATGTAGTCATCCTTGTTTTTATGTGTAATAAACGATTCTTTAAGTTTCATAATTCTATCCTTTCATTGCATTATAAGCAGTTTCGGCAGCTGATATATCCATGTTGCAGCCAAGTCTGTACATTTCCGCATTTTCTGAAAGCACATCAACAAGCTGCATTGTTTTCAGCAGTTTCTGCGGATTCTGCGGTCTGTACACCTGCTGTACAAGCATATTATACACGCTGTCAGCCTTTACCTTTTCGATGTGGTTTTCTTCTGAACGTTCCAGAACACAGACTGCTTTCAGTGGAACACTCGTATTTGTACTTAACCTGTGCTTTCCGTCCCATGGAGTGCCGTAAACAATTATACCATTTTCCGATACTTTAATCAACGGCTTATCATCATTTACCATAACTGCACGTTCACCGAAAAGTTCTCTCCACAGCCTTGTATGTGTGGATTTGCCTGTGCCGGACTTTGCTGTAAACAGATAGCCGATACCATCAACTGCAATGACGGAGCCGTGAAACAGGATGGTATCATAAGATAGCATCTGCTCGGCAATCTTACGGTAAACAGCCAGTGTTTCAAGGTACTCATCACTGAAATTCCTTATTGGAATACCTTCTTTTATATCTTCCTGCTTTGATTTTTCTCTTTCGCAGTCTATGTCCTGCTGCGTAATCTGAACTGTGAAATCAGGCGTATCATCTGAAATATAATCCTTGCAGTAATCGGCAATGTATCCGTGCAGAGCTGATACTGCTATAACTTTATCCGCAATTTTAACTGTAATAATATTATCCACGTTTTTTCCTCTTTACCAGTATTACTGCGACAACTGAAATAAGCAGTAAGGCTGCGGCTCCTGTCACAGCAAAGACAAGCACTGGGTAGTTTTTGTCACTGGTATTATTCGCCGCTGCTTCTGCCGTGACTTCCGTTATTCCATCCTGCACATCTTCTATCACATTACCGTCAACATCCTTGATCACACGGTTTCCATCCGCATCAAAGAAAGTGACTTTTCCGTCGTCTGATGCGGAAACAGATTCGTTTTGGGCATTGTGGATAACTGTTTGTCCGTTTTCATTAACAGTTTCTGTGTATTCCTGCGAATTATCAATTACTGTTTTCTTTCCATCTTTGTCGACAATTACAAGATGCTTGTCATTATCGACAGTTACTTTCTTGTCGTTATCAATTACAATCCCATCATCAATTGCAGTAAGAGTATTATCTTCAACTGCTTCAACAGGCAGCTCAATATCGTCACTTTTCGTGGTTAAATCATCACTATCCGAGCTTCCATCTGTTGAATCATTAATCGTGGCAGTCGTTTCTTCTTTTGTCTCTTGAGTCACTTCATTTTTTGCTTCTTCTGTTGCTTCCTTTTTGTCTTCATTTACTTCGCTGGTAGTTTCCTCTCCATCCGGAACGAATGGCAGTTCTGTAGCCTGTGTCTGCACACCTGATGATACAACCAGAATAACAGCCAGAATAAAAAATAATATTTTTTTCACTCTAATACCTCCCTATGAAAAACGGACACCTTGCTCAGTGTCCGCTTTTATTTTCATAACAGATTACTCATAAAGTTATGGGTTGACTGGTTCGTAAGGTGTATCAATAACCCCACCACCACTTGTTGTTATCACATCTTCTGTTTCAAATTCAACAATCTCAATTTCAGCCTTTTCAAATTTTTCTTTCATGTCCATATCCTCCATTATTAATCTTCTGATATGTAAGCATCCGCTGCCTGGTTATACAGTACAAGAGCCTTAATCAGGTTTTTCAAGTCTTCTGTACGGGTTTCTGTGGTAGCACGGGTTACCACGCTTGTGCAGTATGCCATAGGTGAGTAAATCACCTGAAAATTGGTTGAGCCGTCATATACATCAATACAAAATTTATCATCAAGTTTACTTGCAGGAATGCCCACCAGCTCAACATAGTAATAATCGCCTGACTGTTTCATTTCTAATAACTGCCCCTGATACCCAAATTGGACTTCATTTGCTTCAACATTTATAATCTGGAAATACATTCTGAGTGTTGTTGTAGAGAGGAGTGAAAGGTTCGCACCTGCAAATTGTACTTTTGTTTCGTATATAGATGGTTCGTAATATTCACTAATCAAAACATCATCAAGTGATTTCAGATTATTTACATCTCCAACAGCAAGCTTCTCTGTATTGTAACCGGCATATATCTGTGCGTAGGAGCCGTAGTTTACCATGGCTTCAATAAGCTCTGCAGCCTTGGCAAATTCTGCGTTATTCTCCTTATGTGCAAAGAGATAATCTGCATACTCCTTGACCGTGTACTCATATACCTTGCTATTGCCGACAGTCGATTTAATCTGTGCAGTAATGGTATCTGTCATTGCTGTAGCATTTACCTGACATTTAAACTTATAATATGTTGTGCCTGAAATTACTTCGGTAGGAGCTTCACTTACTTTCACTGTAGAAGTTTTTCCTCCCGGAAGTGTAAACTCCATATATGCACTACTGTCAGATCTAACCTCACTTGAAAGCTCCATGTAGAAGTTAACCCCTACCGAACCGTCAAGTGTCAGTGAGTGACCTACCAGTCTTGCACCGATATTGTCCATGTATTTGCTACAGGTGTCACACTTGCCGTCAGTATCTTCATCCATATGCTCCGTACAAGCATTCTTGATGTCTACCGTACCCTCTAAAGTCACATCATTGGTATCATATTCATCATACGCATCTCCTTTTACTGTCCACTTAAATGTGTTGGTTGCAGAAGATGTTGTATCATATTCGGCGTTATTTTCATTTGCCAACGACCACTCTACAGCCATATCCACTGTAACCGGTTCTGTGGTTCCTTCCAAGGTAACCTGAACAGTAGTTCCAAGTTCTGTGGAAGCCAACACATTCTCTGCTGTATACTCACTTGTAAATCGATTATTTTCCGGAACTGCCGGTGCAGCTATGCTTACCAGCTTTCTCTTTTCAGTTGTAAAATCATATGTAACAGTTACTGTACCATCTGCATTTGGAGTCACTGTAGCAGCATTACCATTCACGGTTGCGGTTGCACCGGATACAAAGGCAGCTTTCTCTGCCGAAGTAAGCGTTATGCCGGCAGTATAGGTTGTGTCATAGTCAGCGGTCTCTCCTGCCGCTTCACCGTCCTTTGTCCACGCAACGGTTAAGTCCGTTTTCGCAAGTCCTGCTGTTGCAGACACAGCAGATGTGTCAAGTGCTGTACCACCTACCGGAGTATCAATATCGGTAATAGCTACACTATCTATAAAGGTTCCGGTTTCTGCCATAACTGCATATCGAAGCGAACTGCTTGTTGCATCCGTTGTTTCCAGCCATATCTTACAGTCTAATAAGGAAATATCCGTGATAGACAGTGCAGACCCAATATCCGTTGTAGAAATCCACTCGGTTCCACTAATTGTCTTACTGTAATACCAGTCTTTCGTTCCATCATTGCCCTGCACTACCAAAGCTACCGCTTGGGCAGAAGCATCTTTCTTTGCAAGGATTAATCCCTTGTCCGCATCATACAGCACTTCTCCAATGGCTATCGTACTACCAGAATTGCTTCCATCCAATCTCAAGGTCATGGCTGAACCCTTTGCAATGACTCCTGACTCTGCTGTATCAAATATTGCTGCTGTCGCAGCAGATGCAAAGAGAACAGATGACAGATTTAATCGAAAAGCGGACACAACCAAGAATTCACGGTTGACACGGTCGCTGCCCACGAAATCGGCCGGAATCGCATATAACGCAGCTACTCTATTGTCATATTTCGGCGCCCGCAGCCAGAATTTTTCTCCACTATTGTAAGGTGCTGATATCAGGCTTACTTTTAATCCGCCATTTAAGCTATCTGCGCTGTTTGTTCCTACGGTGATATACCTATGATTATTTATCATATCCGTATGCCGGATACAGCACATCCTCTGTATAATAAGTATAGTCCGTTTCATCCTCCTTTTTTCGCTTAACATCATCTGTATAAATCTTGGTTGCCAGCATCAGCTCTTTTTCAGCCGCTGAAAATTTCTCGGTATTATCATTACTGGTATACCCCTGTAACACTCCCCTTAAATCACTTGCTCCGTAGTGGTTTGGATAGACCTCGCTTGGGTCTGTTCCATAGGTACAGCTCCAATCTGCACTATATGTTTTGTTATTGTCATCATTCTCAAACATAGTACCGGTTGCCATCGGAAGTAACGGGTCACACAACAGTACGATACTGTCAGCTGCATCCGAACCTGCGATGTACCAAGTCTGCTGACGCTCTCCATTGGTTCCGAAGTATACCTTCTGTGCCACTCCGGTATAATCAGTATGCAGAGCAAAGTTATCACTGCTCATCAACTGCTCCGGTGTAGCAAAGGCTGTCACGCTTAACTCAGTAGAACTGCTTTCTTCTGCCCTTACAGTCATCACATTCCCCGGCATTAGTTCTACCATTAAGGCTACGGTCAGCACGAAGCTTTGTATTCTCCTTCCGAGTTTGTTTGTTTTTACTTTTTTCACTTTTAACCCTCCTCGTTATAAATCTTGTATTGGCTCTCTATAATAATAAACACGCTCTCTACTGCATTACTCCAATGATATTTTGCTTTTGAAAACCGTGCCTGTAATTTTATATGACGCCATTTTTTCTGACTTCTCACAAAAGATAAATTCCTCATCCGCAGTATCATCATCTCCTGACACAACCTCGCCTTTCAAACGAACGGTTGCACCTTCCGGAATTCCTGTTTTAACCATATCAATAGTACGCTCAGCTGCTGCACAAATATCATGGTATCCATCTTCTTCATAAGTACCGCTTTTGTCTCCAAGTCTCCAAAGAATCTGCATATGAACCACAAATGCTCCGCTGTTATGTAACTTGAAATACCGAATGGAATTAGCCGGAACAATCAAGGTCTTAGCATAAGCAAATAACGCTTCAAATTCACTCGTAAAAAGCGGACCATACTGGTCATCTGGTCTGCTGGTATAGCTGAACGAGTTCACGCTGATTGCCTTATTGGTACCACTTTTTACCCATGCACCACCGGAGCAACCTCCACCCATAGAATTGCCCAGCATTTCCAAAATGTTACCTTTATCATGTTTGGAATAGCCACCTTCGGTATATACCATTTTTTGCCCTCCCTCATAATTAGTTGGATAACCGTATGCAATAGCTGTTCCTTTTTTACTATTAATTTCATACCCCAAAACCTCACCGGTTGCAGCATCTTCTGTTGCACCAAAGGCATAATCATAATCATGATAATCAGCATCTGTAATGTATCTGGTGTCAACAGCTACCGACTGAACTCCAACCACCTGGTCAGCTGTTCCATCGCAATAGCACCGTTTGAATACAATATTTTCTGCCCATTTTGCTTTTCTTCTGTTATAAAAACAATGCGCTGCCGTAAGAATAATTTGTTTATCTCCACAAAATTCTGCACTTGCAACATATCCTGTTCCATCCTTTGTATAGAACAATTTGCCACCCGCATTAAACGGAGATTTTTTTGTATCTGCCACCGAAACAGCTGTTGCGGAAACAGCTTCTCCGACACACTCTTTCTCTTCACTTTCAGGAAGCACCTCGTTCACTTCCGGGATTGCTTGTTCCATTCGTTCCTTCGTCCAGTAATTTACCGCTTCCTTTACCTGTTCCGGATTGAATGTAATCGCACTATGCTTGTTACCATTGTTCTTCAAAGTGTAGTTCATATAATTAGTCCTCCTTCTCCATAATTATCCTGGTATAATAAAATATATCTATAACCGGACCCCCGGATTACAGCAATACAAAGTTTATACCCCATATAAACTATTTTTTAATTATACTACACCCCGCAACATATGTCAAGAAATCCGTGATAAATAACAGACAAAAATGCAAATCCGTGACGAAACGACGTTATTCAGGGACGAAACGACAGTTTATTGTCTGAATATTACTTTTCAGCCGTTTTAAGCCAGATTCTTTCATCTTTAATCAGCGAATCCATGAGTCAGTTCAATGCAAAAAATCCGAACGAGCCGTGAATAGCAGCGTTCGGATTTTTACTCAGTGATCAGATTACAAGAGTTTTCCCAATTGACTGGGCTATGGATTTTAATGCGGCAGCATTCAGACCAGTATATTTTTCGATTTCATCAATTGGCTTCCGGTCGTTAATCATCATCTTGGCAAGTTCTCTTTTTTCTTCTGCTTTTGCTTCAGCTTTTGCCTCTGCCCTGATTCTGTCATCCCAGAGAACGATTTTTTCATTTAACATAGAATCAACTCCTTTTTTACTTATATCATCAATATTACTGTAAATACGCTCTTCCAGCGAGCAGGTTATGTTTAGCATTTCGTGATACTGATCATCCGGAAGTATAAGTTTTATGTACAAATTATTGTGTTTTCTGCTTTTCAAACTTATTAAGCATCCTGCCGGATGAACTTCAGTCAAGTCGTTCATCCGGCAGA
>JAUNJJ010000195.1 GCA_030533325.1 Oscillospiraceae bacterium | reverse complement strand
TTTTTCCGGAAGATACTTTGCAGCAAATATTCTGTAGTATATTTCCTTAGGATATCTTGATGTTGTAGGCGCATTTTCAAGATTTACTTCATCTGCATTTATAAGAATAACCTCTGCCCTGTTACCTGCGATTTTCCTTGTCTCAGAAACATCTTCCTCAGCAAGTGATGATTGAATAATATATATGTAAAAATAATTTTCCGGGTTTGAAAATAACATCGATGAAATCATAACATTCATATATGGAATATAATTTTTATCGATTGTAACCAGTAAATTTATATTTCCTTTCAAAAACATTCCTCCTATAAACTTATAAATAATTTTATTATGCAGAAAATAATCAAAATCCAGATAAATATAATCGGAACAGCATAATACCATCTTTTGGGTTTACCCTCACTCCATATGTTTTCACTTTCAGTTCTGCATTTTTCAAACAAATCCTTAGGAATCAGTTTAACCGTAAGTACAACAAGCAGAGGCAGAAGTATAACATCATCAAGATATCCCAATACAGGAATGAAATCAGGAATCAGGTCAATCGGTGAAAGAGCATAACCAACTGTAACAGCCGCAAGTATTTTTGCAGCTGCAGGCGTTTCCTTATGCTTAAGTGCAATAAAAAGTGCCGGTATATCTTTTTTGAGTTGTCTGGCTTTTTCTTTAAGATTCAATTTACTTTTTTCCTCTTTCCATCTGTCTGCTTAATTCAGCATAAAATTCAGGCAGATCTCTCTCTAAACGAAGAGGGATTCCATCAGGATTTTTAAAACAGTGAACTGACTCACCTTCAAAAACCTTTTCTCCCCCTTCTTCTCTTACCATTTCATACGTCAGTGTAAATCTTGCCCCTTTTACTGAACTTACATTTACATATATAAGCACTGTGTCCGCAAATTTACAGCCTGAAAGATATTTTCCGGATACACTCACAACAGGTGAGATTAATCCGCTTTCTTCAAATTTTACAAAGCTCCATCCTATCTTTTCCAGATAATGAACTCTTGCCTCCTCCATCCATCTGATATAGTTTGAATGGTGTGTAATTCCCATTTTGTCAGTTTCATAATACTGAACGAAATGACTGTAAACATCTGAATTCATTGTTTTCTCCTTTACTACATGTGAAATCTTTTGTGAAGTTCATTTACAAGCTTGCTTCCACGAAAAATAATCAGTCCTGCAAGTGAAACCAATCCTGTCATAAGTGAAATATCCCATAAAATATTTTTTATCCCTTTTAATATCAGAAAAGCAGGAAATGCTATAGATAGAACTATTACAGTTATAAGGTATGGAAACACCTTTCCTTTTTTATCAAAAAGAAAAAATCCGAATAATGAACAAACCAAAGCAATACATATCGACGGCAGTATGTAGTTAAAGGTAAAATTCATGAAATTCAGATAATGTGAAAACAACAGCAGAAGTATAACTGACCAGACTGTAATATTTATTATAAAATCGATCAGAACAGCCGACTTTCTAAGTAATCTTTTTATCACAATCTGAGCGGCTATAATTCCGGCTGCTGAAATAATACTCCAGTGAACTGACAGATGTATTCCAATCAAAAAGTCAAGAATAAAACCAATAATAACGGCTGCCACTGATGAAAAAAGCTGTACTTTATAAATCGTGGATTTTTTTCTTAGTTCTATCTCAGGCGGAAAAAAACATCTCGCCTCAGTTTGTTCTCCTGTAAGTTCATTCTGACAAAGCGGACAGAAATCAAGATTTCCTCCGACTTTGATATTACAAACAGGACAGTTTTTCATGAACGAATCACCTCCGTTGCATTTACCTCAACCTCTATTCCATCCTTTGAAAATCCGGTTATAAAATTTCTTAATACTTCAGTATTTCTGCATCCGGTAGTTATACCGAATGTAAGTACTCCGTTATAAGTACACATAGAAATATATAATTCATTATGACTGCAGTATATTGCATAGTCTTTTATATAAGTCTGCATTTCTTCAGGCATTTTCATTATACCAAGATTGGATATAACCGCTGATACATTTTTTGCTTCTTTTTTTGTAAAGAAACGAATAACAGGCTGTTTTAAAAACAGAGGAACTATTCTTAACAGAGGCATATGCTCAAGTCTCTGGTAATGATTCATCTGAAGACGAATATTCTCAGGAGAAATATTGCTGCGAAGCTGCTTGTCAAGCAACAGGGCAAGTTCGTCAACTTTCTCATTTCCCGAAAAAATATGATATAAATATACACTGTTAAAAAAATTCCTTGATGTTTCAGACGAATAATAATTTCTGAGATTTACCGGAATACTTACTGTTATCGGAAGATTGCGTTTAAGAACAGGCATATCTCTGTAAATAGACATCATAAGTCTTGCAGTTACATAACTTGTTAAGCTGACTCCAATCATCTTTGCCCGGTCAGTCAGCTGTTTAACAGGCATTTTCACATTAAAAAACTGCAGCTGATCATATGGAAGTTTAAGTCCTCTGATATGATATGCTTTTCTTGCAGATAAATTAATCTTTGCACCTTTTTCATAGTACTGACTAAAACTGTCTGATTCAAGTTCACCGGCAGAAACTTCAGAACCAATAAATGTTTCTGAAAATTTCTCAGGATATTTTAATTTCAGATAATTTATAACCAGCATGTTAAGAAATTCAATAGCTCCGGTACCATCAGTAAGTGCATGAAAAATATCAAGATTAATCTTATCATAGTAATATGATACTTTATAATGAAGACCTCCTTTAAAATTCTTTCCATAAAGGAGTGGACAAGGTCTTCCATGCTCTTCTGATACTTCGGGAATATCATCAGTATGCTCAATATAATGCCAGAAAACACCCCTGCGTATGCGTACCTGAAAAATATTTCTGGCAGAAATAGTCTTACGCAGTGCATTTCCAAGTAAATATGGATCAATATCTTCGTTAAGCGTACAGCTTACACGTAAGCTGCGGGTATCACGCTCATTATATGTTGCAAGGAATATCTTTGATACGTTATCTACCTTAAGCCAATTTTCTTTGTTCATTTTTTTGCCCCATATTATACTGAATTAATTATCGAAAGTAGATTTTATAATTTTTCTCACTTAATACTTTTATAGCAAAATCAAGCTCGTCCTGACTGTAAAATTCTATACGAAGTACACCCTGTTCAAACTCACGATTATTTATAATGCCAATATTTTTTATATTTATTCCTTTAAATGCAAGCATGCTGGCTACAATAGCTATTCCACCGGCCTCATCAACGAGATCAACAAACATTTCATAGCAAACTGTTCTTGAACGTTTATTCGGAACAAATAATGAATCTCTGTAATCCTTCGCACTTTGAAAATACTCAATCAGTTCATTTTTATCAGAATTCTCTATTGATTTTTTCAGATTTGTTATCTCAGTAATATAAAGATTCATTAATTTAAGAAGCTGTTCCCTGTTTGACTGGCAAATATTCTGCCACATAACCGGTGAAGATGCCGCAATTCTGGTCATATCTCTGAAACCACCTGCAGCTATAGTTTTCATTGTTTCATCCTGATCATCAATATTCTTTACCAGATTTGTAAGAGCATATGAAATCATATGAGGCAAATGACTGATTGAAGCAGTAGCATAATCATGCTTTTTATAATCAAGTATCATTGGTATAGAGCCAAGAGATTTAACAACAGAATAAAATTCTGATATCTGTTCTTCAGTGTTTAAAGATGTAGGGGTTATAATATAATAAGCATTTTCAAGAAGATAATCATCCGCATTTTCAATTCCGGTTTTTTCAGATCCCGTCATCGGATGACCACCAATAAAATTCTTTTCAAGGCCAAGTTTTATTACTTCTTCATGTATTTCTGACTTGGTACTCCCCACATCAGTTATTATACAACTTTCCTTTATAACAGGCCTGAGCTGCTTAAGATATTCAATGTTATGTATTACCGGTGCGCATAAAAAAATATAATCGCAGTCTGAAAAATCAGTTACAGAATAAGAGACTGCATTATCAATTATTCCGCAGCTGTATGCATTATCAATTGTTTCCTGTCTTCTGGCTGATGCATATATTTTTATATCAGGATTGTTTTTTTTAAGTTTTTTTGCAATTGAACCACCAATTAATCCAAGTCCAATAAATCCGATATTATTAAATGCCATATTAAAAATCTCCGGTTTCTAAATAAATTTCTGTACTATATTATTCTAACCTATACAGTGAATTATGTCAAGTTTAATAAAATAAAATAGACCGGATTATATTTCCAGTCACAGCGTAAAATCATCTTTACGTATAAAATAAAAAGGAACCATCTTTCGATAGTTCCTTTTCTGATGCGAGCGACGGGACTTGAACCCGTACGCCAAAGACACACGCCCCTCAAACGTGCCTGTCTGCCAGTTCCAGCACGCTCGCATATAAATGCCGGCACCTATCTATCTTCCCGGGCCGTCGCCAGCCAAGTATTT
>JAUNJJ010000194.1 GCA_030533325.1 Oscillospiraceae bacterium | reverse complement strand
CGTGCAAATCGGCTAATAGTAAACGCAATTTATTTATTGCGTTTACTATAGTTATACAAACTGAAATTTCCTGCTTTGGTAACTGTTCGCCGATTACATTAAAGAGATGACTTCGAAAACTGGAACGAAATTGCTACGCAGACTGATATGGATAGGTTTTAAATAGAATTATAATTCGTGATTTAAAATCCTTTTTTGGCTATACTATATACCTCTTCATCAGCTCTGGCACCAATAACAATAATGAGCATTTTATCATTATTTCTTACAACTTTATAGACTATTCTTAATCCTGCATTTTTCAGTTTTATTTTAAAAAAACCTGAAAGATCTGTATTGTTTTTATTTCCAAGTGGCTTGCCATAACCGCCTTCGTATATTGGAAGCGGATTTTGTTTAACTTTTTTTATAGCTTTAAGAACTAATAATCTTTGACTTCCAGCGATTTCTTTTAAATCCTGCTTAGCTTCCGGTAAATATTCAACTTCCCAGCTCATTCAAATTCCACCTCATCAAAATCGGATAAATCTTCATCAGTGATTCCGAGTTCATTCATTACCTGATTTTCAGGGATTGTATTGTTGGGATTGAAATTCTCCATTCGTTTTACTGCAAGAGTAAGCAGTCGAGCATCATTTACTTCATCCATAAGTCTGACATATTCTTCAGGAGATAGTAATACACATTCAGGTGTATTATTCTTCATAACTACTTTGGCACCTGTTTGCTTAACTTCCTGAAAGATTTTACCTGCAAGACCTCTGTTAAATTGAGTAATTGAAATAGTATTTTGAATAGCAGCGATAATATTCATAACATACACCTCCACCTATATTATAACCCATGCCAAAGAAAAGGTCAACAGATTTATCGATAAATTTATTGATTTATAAACAAAGTGAGGTGAACCCACATGGCAAACAGAATTAAAGGTATTACACTTGAAATCAGCGGCGGACCTGCTACAAATCCCACAATCTATAACTCTCATACAGATGAGTATATGCAGATTCAGGGAGAAGTCAAGGAAGGTGACAGGATTATCATCACAACAAAAACCGGAAATAAAACTGTAACCCTTGAACGTGAAGGTGTGACAACCAATATCAGATACAACCCGACAACATTCATACCCATTCGAATAAAATGATTATTGACAGCATTACACAGACTCAGATGAACAGCTGGAATGATGCTGTTAAGTCTCTTGATGGTGTGTAGGTATTTCTGTCAACTCTGGTGGAGGTGAAATAATGGCAATTGTGAATTATCTTAAAGAACTGAAGGAACAGAAGAAACAGCTTGCTGATGTCAGGGGTTACGGAAAAAGGGGAGATGTATCTTATTCCTGCCGATAGCAAAGCTGATGATGACAGAGTTCAAAAATACATTTACACATCAAAATTATTCTTGTCGGCATGGCGCATATTCTCGACACACAGGTAATCGGAGCCGGAAGTGTGCTGCGTTCGGCAGTGATATTTTTCTACCTTTCAAATGAAGGTGTATCACTTCTCGAAAATGCAGCACATCTCGGACTGCCGATACCGGAGAAACTGAAAGAAACACTTGAACAGCTCCATCGAGGTGGAGATAAGGAGGAGAAATAATATGATCTTAAGAGCAGACAAAGTTACAAATCTGGGCGGAGTAAAGGTAAATGAATATCTTCTCACAGCCCACAACAGCAGAAACATCGCAATGCCTTCCGCATCAATGGAAGGCAGGGTAATCGGTGTAACAATCCACAATACCGACTGGATTTCGGTAGCTGACGGAACAACTCCGGCAGAGCAGTATACCCGTGCAACTGTCAACGGCAATATGAATGATGTGCGTGTGCATTTCTATGTGGACGATACATGTGCGTGGCAGAACCTTCCGCTGACTCTTTCAGGCTGGCACGCAGCAGACGGTGATGGTGACGGCAACCTCAGAACCATTGCAATCGAGTGTATCATGGGAAGAGATTATACTGACAGAGACAGAAAATCTGAAGATAACGCTGCCAGACTTGCTGCCGCACTCCTTAGGCAGTACGGCTTCGGCATTGACAGGCTCTATACCCATCATCACTGGTACAGCGGGAAGTACTGTCCGGCGTATATTCTTCCGCATTGGGATGAGTTTAGAAAGAAGGTTGAAGGGTATCTGAACGAAGGTAATCCAAAACCGGAAGTGAAGAAACTCTATCGTGTCAGACTTTCAAAGGACGATGCAAAGAGCCAGACTGGTGCATACTCTGTACTTGAAAATGCAAAGAAAGCGTGTCCGAGAGGGTATGAGGTTTATGATGAACAGGGAAATACGGTGTTCAGCAACGTTCTGAAGTATGGTAAGGGCGAGGTTGTTTACCTTATGGCAGCAAAGCTTTATTCAAGTGCTTACACCAACACAGAATCCAAAACCATCACAGGTGAATATTACCTTTATGACGGTAAGGAACTTAACGGCAGATATCGTGTGACTGTAAAGCCAGAATACTGTGGCAATACGCCTGCCGGGAAGTACGTTACAGGGTATGTGGATAAGAATGAGATGAGATAAAACGATGCCCGGAGGCAGAACTCAGTGAATTTCTGAGCCATGCTTCCGGGCATTTTCTTGTACTATGCTATGATTTTAAAGAATGATTTAAATCAGTTTGACAGACTGAAAGTTGGCTTTGTTTTAATCCCCCAGTCAGCTTCGCTGACAGCTCCCTTTTCAAGGGGGCAACAACTACTGCACCAACGCATTGACACAGGGATAATAAAAGTTCACATGTCCTAAGGCGTCCCATAACTAGACAAATAGTGCTGCAGTAGACCTCCCTTGAAAAGGGAGGTGCCGAGTTTACGAGGCGGAGGGATTATACCTCTGCAAATTATGATTTGTAACTGATCTAAATAACGTCTTAAATCAGTTATACAAATTGGAATTTAGACGTACTTTTCAATAAGTCCACTTGATATTTACTCACATTTTTCAATTTGCGGGCGATTGTCTTGTAATAATATGATAAATTTCTTTAGTTCATTCTGATTGTATTCCCAATCACTTATTTCCAATCTCAACAAAGTGAGTAATAGATCACCTTTAAAATATGTAATATCAATTAGAGGTTCATTCTTTAGTATATCTACTGCAATCGGTAAAAGAAATTTCAGGCCTGTTTTTTGACCAATTAAGCACCTGATTTCTTCTTTCGACAGAAGTTTTATCGGCTTTTGTCTCACTCTGTGACAAGTTGTTACAACATAGGAGTCAAATGTAGGTTCGTCCCAAAAATCATTCTCTAATTCTTCAATTGACTTGTTAGTATCTATCATAAACAACTCCCGTAAATTCCGATTTATTAATTGCAATGATATTCAATCCATTCTCCATTTTTAAAAATTTCCAGTTCTCCCCATATTGGCTTGCCAATATTTTTTCCTTTAACTCTTATAGGAAAAAATGCATCATGTTGACAATATGGTAATGGATCATCAATTTCTTTCCAACCATTTTCATCAATTTCATCTTCCCAATCTTCTAGTGCATCAGATAAGTCATGGTAGTGATGATCAAAAGAACATTGTATAGCATCTTTTGAACAATAAAGAAAAACAAATACACCTTCTTTTGGGGTTTCATATATCATAATTTTATAAACAGTATCTTGTTTATTACATTTATATGGCTTTCTTAAATATGCCCATTTTCGCATATAAAAATCTCCTTACACTATGTATCTGCAGATGATTAAATTCCGATTTATCTTGCTAAGCTGATTTTTAATTTAAATCAGCTTTCAATTTCTATTTTACCATGACAGAATATAAATTACAATAAAATTTGCTCATTTCTCATAAATATCAGAAATCTTCGTCAAATCCTGTTTTAGATTTCCATTTAATAATAGAAGCACATTTTCAGGAGGTAATACATATGTCAAAAGAAATAGTTCCGGTAGCAGAGAAGTATCTGCTCACAATCAATGAAGCAGCATCATATTTTAACATCGGTGCAAAGAAAATGAGAAGAATACACAGGTGAATTCTCACTTTACAGCGGTAACAGACTGCTCATAATACGTACAAAATTTGAGAAATTTCTTTCCGAAACTTCTACGATATAAAAAGCTTTTATCTGCCGTAAGTAGTTGATATTATGCCGTTATCGAGTAATATGGTACATAGCAGGGAGGTGTTAGCATGGGAGAAAAGGACTTGTTTACGCTTGCTGAAACCATCGATTATTTCGAACTCAGCAGGATAAAGTTCAGTGATCTTATGAAAAGTCAGAAGAAATACGATCTTATCGTGTATTACAGAAACAGAAAAATAAGAACATTCTGCCAAAGAGCTACTCGGCACAAGAAAAATATGTGTTGACATGATAGGATTTTTATGATAAAATAAATATAGGATATAATCTATATTACAAAGGATTAACTATGAATGAATTTGAAATAATATTTTATGAGAGAGAAGATGGAACTATCCCAGTTCAGGAGTTTCTGGATAGTCTTGAT
>JAUNJJ010000006.1 GCA_030533325.1 Oscillospiraceae bacterium | reverse complement strand
AGAGAATGATGAGCAGTTCTGGGGCAGATCAATGTTTGATATAGAAGAAAATGAACAGCGTACCAGAACATGGATAGACAGAGTAAGAGGAAAGTATCATGTTTATACTTACACTGGAGATACTGACACATTAAGAAAAATTGTAGCTGAGGGCAAGACGGTAAAAATAACAGACTGATTTATAAGGGTTTGGTATAGAAATTTATTCTGAGGTTGAATGAACCAGAGAAGCGTGGTATAATGTAACAAGTGAATAAAAAATAATTTTATGATTAAAGCGTCAAAAGCCTGTTTTTTCATTTTTAGCAATTTACAAACCACGCAATTACGTCATTTTTAAAAGTGAAAAATCTTGAAAATGATCTTTTGACGCCCGAATCATTTTATAAAATTACAGAGGCTATTAATAAGAATACAGTTAATAACCTGGATTTTGAGAGGTCAAAAATGATTAATAATATTTATGAAATTTCAAACGTAAGATTATATATTGATCCGGCAACAACAAGTTATGTTATTCAGATAGTTGCTGGTATAATAATTGCCTGCGGTGCAGCAATAGGCGTTTTCTGGAATAAAATAACAAGGCTGTTCAGAAAAAATAAAGAAAAATCCAGCCCGGAAATGTCTGTTAAAAGTAACGGAGAAGAAGCCGGACAGGTAATTAAAGCTGAAGATTTACTCAGTGATGATGAAGGGAAAAATGACTGATGAGTATAGTACTATCCTTCATCAGCAGTCTGCTAAGCGTTGTATTGAAAGGCTGTTTCCGGATTACGCATAATTACGGATTGAGTATAATACTTTTTACTTTATTTACAAAATTCATTCTCTTTCCGCTGTCTGTGTTCATTCAGAAAAATTCTATAAAAATGATACAGATGCAGCCACAGATAGATGCATTAAAAATTAAATATATTGATGACAAAGACAAATATGTTGATGAGCAGATTAAACTATACAAGGACAATCATTATCATTCATCTATAGGAATTATACCGCTTATTATTCAGCTTGTTTTTGTTCTGGGGCTGCTTGAACTTGTTTATAATCCGCTGACATATCTTCTGGATATATGTACCGCAGATATAAATGTTCTTATGGAATCAGTGAAAAATATATTTAATACAGAGGCAAGGACAATACAGATAGATATAATACATCAGTTTCAGCATGGAAACATTGCTGCAGCTGGTCTTAATGAAGAAACAGTATCAAAGATTTTATCTTTTCCTGTTGATTTTCTTGGACTTAATCTCAGTACACGACCATCACTTAAAACAATGGATATACATTGCATTATCCCAGTTCTTTCCGGACTTAGTGCGTTTATTATGTGTTTCGTTCAGAACCGAGTCAATATTCTTCAGATAACGTCCGGAAAATTAAGTAAGTATGGAATGACTGTTTTTATGGTTGCTTTTTCAGCGTATTTTGCTTTTTTGGTTCCGGCTGGGGTTGGTTTGTACTGGATATTCGGTAATCTGTTCGCTGTACCAAGTATGATTTTAGTAAATAAACTCATACCTCCTGAAAAATATATTGATTTTGATTATCTTAAGAAAATACAGGAACAGAAGAATATTAAAGAAGAAAAATACCGGAAATATCACAAAACTGAAAAAGCGGATTATAAGCGCTTTTCAGGACAGAAAGATCTGCAGCTGGTTATTTATTCAGAGTCAAAAGGATATTATAAATACTATTCCGGGATGATTGATTATATCTGTAACAATTCTGATATTGAAATTCACTATATTACCAGTGATCCGGAAGATAGTATCCTTTGTGATGAAAGAAGTCAGATTAAGTCGTATTATATTTCTCAGGATAAGTATCTTATCCCTTTGTTTATGAAGCTTGACTGTGATATCTGTGTAATGACTATGCCGGATCTTGAAAAGTATCATATAAAGAGATCACGCGTCAGAAAAGATATTGAATACATATATGTTTTTCATGGAATGGCCAGTACTGCCCTTACACTCAGAAAAGGTTCTCTGGACTGGTATGATACGATTTTTTGTCATACAGTTGATTCGGAAAATGAAATCAGAAAAATGGAAGAACTGTATGGAACTAAGAAAAAAACAATTGTCGAGGCAGGTTATCTTCTTATTGACGATATGATAGCCGGATATTCTTCATCAGAGCATAAAGAAAACAATCCTAAAAAGATTGTAATAGCACCTTCATGGCAGCCGGATAATCTTATAGATGTATGCGGAGAGCAGATTCTTGATTTGCTGGTTGGTGAAGATTATGACGTAATAATGCGTCCGCATCCTCAAATGGTAAAACATTCACCTGAAAAATTTGAAGAGCTTCATAAAAAATACGATGGTACTAATGTTGAGATTCAGACTGATTCATCATCAGCTTCACCTGTAATGGAAGCCGATGTGCTGATAACAGACTGGTCTGGTATTTCATATGAATTTGCTTTTGCAACCGGTAAGCCAGTACTTTTTATAGACACTCCTATGAAGATAATGAATCCGGATTATGAAAAAATTTCACCAATACCAATTGATATTTCTCTCAGAAATGTTATAGGAAAAAGTTTGCGTGTTGAGGATGTTTCTGAAATATGCGTTCATATAAAAGAGCTTATTGATAACAAGGATAAGTACAGTGAAAATATTGAAAATGCATTGAATACACATGTGTTTAATGTTGGAAAAAGCAATATAGTCTATGGCAGATATATCATAAAAAAATTAACACAAAATAAAAAGTAATTTTATAAAGGCAAATGCACAAGATTCGCATTTGCCTTTGTGTATACTTAAAACAGGAGATAATTTAATATGAAAGCATTGATTTTAAATTCCGGACTTGGAAGCAGAATGGGAGCACTGACATCAGAACACCCTAAATGTATGACAGAACTGAACAACAGAGAAACAATATTAAGCCGTCAGCTTTCGTTAATCTCTGATTCAGGTATAAATGAAGTGATTATGACAACAGGTGCATTTGACACAGTTCTTGAAAATTATTGCAGGAATCTGAATTTTCCTCTGAAAATTACTTTTGTAAAAAATGAACTTTATAATATCACTAATTATATCTATTCGATTTATTGTGCTGAAAAATATCTTATGGATGATGACATAATTTTAATGCATGGTGATCTTGTTTTTGAAAATACTGTTTTTGAAGAACTTGTTAATGCAGATTGTTCATGTATGGCGGTGAGTTCTTCGCTTGATTTGCCTGAGAAGGATTTTAAGGCTGTTATTGAGAAAGATAAAATATCAAGAGTCGGAATAGAATTTTTTAATAATGCGGTTTCAGCTCAGCCTTTATATAAGTTTCTCAAAGATGACTGGATGATATGGCTTGATAATATTGTGAAATACTGTGAATCGAAAGATGAGGTCAAAAGGAAATATTATGCGGAAAATGCGTTAAACGAGGTAACAGAGAAAATCACCCTTATTCCATATGATGTTGGAGATAGATTATGTTCAGAAATTGACACTCCTGAAGATCTGGCGATAGTATCGGATAAACTGAAAAAAATAGAAAACCGTACAGTATATATGTGCTTTTCTACTGATGTAATTCACAGTGCACATATATCTATTATAAAAAAAGCAGCCAAATTAGGAAAATTAATTGTTGGAGTTCTTTCTGACGAAGCAGTTGTAAGCTATAAAAGATTTCCGTTGCTTCCTTTTGAAGAAAGGAAAGTAATGTTTGAAAATATTAACGGTGTATATAAAGTTGTTGAGCAAAAGGAACTTAGTTACAGAGCAAATTTGGAAAAGTATAAACCTGATTTTGTTGTCCACGGTGATGACTGGCGGGATGGATTTCAGAAGATGATAAGAGATGAAGTTAAATCCGTATTGGCTGTGTATGGCGGAACTCTTGTAGAATATCCGTATTCGAATGATTTAAAATATAAAGAGCTGGAAAACAGAGCGAGAGCAGAGCTTTCAATGCCGGATTTAAGACGTTCCAGGTTAAAAAAGACGATGCTGATGAAGGAAACAATATCTGCAATAGAGGTTCACAGCGGACTGACAGGACTTATAGCTGAAAATACAATGGTATATCAGAACGGTGGTGCCAGACAGTTTGATGCTATGTGGTTAAGTTCATTATGTGATTCTACTGCGAAAGGTAAACCGGATATAGAACTGGTTGATATGTCTTCACGTTTCAGAACAATTGATGATATAATGGAAGTAACAACTAAACCGATTATTTTTGACGGTGATACTGGTGGACTTACAGAACACTTTGTATATACAGTAAAAACTCTTGAAAGAATGGGTGTTTCAATGGTTATTATTGAGGATAAAAAAGGGTTAAAGAAGAACAGCCTTTTTGGAACAGAAGTTCAGCAGACGCAGGCGTCGGTTTCTGAGTTTTGTGAAAAAATCAAAGCCGGAAAAAAAGCACAGAAAACAAATGATTTTATGATTTGTGCCAGAATAGAAAGCCTGATTCTTGAAAAAGGAATGGGTGACGCACTGGAAAGAGCTTTTGCGTATACTCAGGCGGGTGCTGACGCTGTGATGATTCACAGCAGGAAGTCAGATCCTTCAGAAATATTTGAATTTGTAGAAAAATTCCGAAAGGAAGAAAGTGCTACACCTATAGTGGTGGTTCCAACCTCATTTAATACAGTGACAGAGGAAGAATTCAGAGAAAGAGGAGTAAATGTTGTAATATACGCCAATCAACTTACAAGAACCGGATTCCCGGCAATGCAGAATGCGGCAAAAATGATTCTTGAACATCACAGAGCTAAGGAATGCGATGAAATATGTATGCCGTTTAAAGATATTATCAGACTGATTCCTGAGGAAATCTGAGTGTGAAGTATTTTAAATACAGGATATAAAATAATATTTTAGGGGAAATAATATATGAAAGCAGAAAGTCTAATAAAAATAACAGGAGCGGAGTTTTTTACAGGTGTTCCTGATTCTTTGCTGAAACCATTATGTGATTGTCTTATGAATACATACGGCATTGATCCAAAGCATCATGTAATAGCTGCAAATGAAGGAAACTGTGCTGCTCTGGCAGCGGGATATCATCTTGCTACAGGTAAAGTACCGGTAGTCTATATGCAGAACAGCGGAGAAGGCAATATTATAAATCCTGTAGCATCGCTCCTTAATGAAAAAGTATATGCTATACCCATGATATTTATTGTTGGATGGAGAGGGGAACCTGGCGTTCATGATGAACCACAGCATATTTATCAGGGCGAAGTAACACTTAAACTTCTTGAAGATATGCAGATTAGTACGTTTGTAATTGATAAGGAAACTACTGAAGAAGAAGTTTGTCAGGCAATGGATAAATTTAATACTGTTCTTAAAGAAGGAAAACAGGTTGCTTTTGTTATAAAGAAAGGCGCTGTTTCATATTCTGAAAAGGCAAAATACAGTAATTCAAACAGCATTACCCGTGAGGAAATTATTCAGCATATTGTTGAAGTAAGTCAGGAAGATCCCATTATATCAACAACAGGTAAAGCCAGCCGTGAACTGTTCGAGATAAGAGAGTTCAGAAATCAAAGCCATAAATATGATTTTTTAACTGTTGGTTCTATGGGACATAGTTCATCCATTGCACTGGGAGTGGCGATTAACAAACCTGAAACAAAAATATGGTGTATTGACGGAGATGGTTCCGTATTGATGCATATGGGTGCTATGGCGGTTATTGGATCTAATTCACCGGATAATCT
The DNA here is from genome assembly GCA_030533325.1 of Oscillospiraceae bacterium. Lineage (GTDB taxonomy): Bacteria > Bacillota > Clostridia > Oscillospirales > Ruminococcaceae > HUN007. The sequence goes on along the minus strand of JAUNJJ010000006.1, from coordinate 75,840 downwards.
TGTTCACATAGTTATAAATAACGGTGCACATGAAACGGTTGGCGGAATGCCGACAGTTGCATCTGGTATTGATATTGTTGGCATAGCTAAAGCATGTGGATATATATATGCTGTAAGTGTCGATAAACCTGAAAATCTGGATGAGGAACTTATAAAAGTCAAAAAAAGAAAAGGATTATCCCTTATCGAAGTAAAGTGTTCAATAGGCGCCCGGAAAGATCTTGGAAGACCTACAACTACTGCACTTGAGAATAAAGAGAATTTTATGAAATATATCGCTTCCTGTAATAAATAATCATATTTAGCAGTTCAATAAGTGTAAAAACATCATAAACAAATTCCAAAATATAATATACTTTTTGCATATTTACGATTGACATATCAAGAAAAAACTTGTATAATTTAATCTATAGAAACGAATTATTCTGTTATGCAGGAGTGGATTATAAATTGAAAAAACGAAAAAACTTTTTTTTATATGTTCTGGCAGGAGTTTTAACATGTTCTGGCTGTCTGACGGCAGGTGCTGACAGTACAGTGGATGTGGGAAAATTAAAAAGCGGACTTTTGCTTAATGAACGCAATAACTATCAGTATAATATTTTTGATTACAATACCAATAATGACCAGAACGTAAACGTTCTTGATCTTTGCAGATCAAAGGCCTTTGCACTTGAAAAACACAGTAAAAAGACTCAGAGTATTAATATTTCATGCTTAAGACCATGGGTTACAAGTGACAGTTCAATCATCACAATACCTGTGAGTATAAAAGGAAACACAGAAGGTGTATCGGCTCTTTCGTTCTATGCCGGGTATAATACTCAGTATTTTAAACTTGACAGTGCTTATTCATCCTATGGAAATGTAGTATATTCCTCAGAAAATAACTATGTTCAGTTTTCATCATATGATGGTCAGAATATAACAGATGAGGGTAATATAGTTTATCTTGTGTTCAGTGCTGCCAATGACGTACCTTATGCGACTTATAATTTCGAACTGTCTCAGATACAGGGAACTGTACTTGGTACTGACGGCCTTCAGAGAGAACTTTCAGATGAAGAATATAATTCAGATTATGCCAGACTTCAATATACATTCTCAAGAGGAAACAGCAGACCTGATGTAACGACAACACCGTCAAATACTACTGTTGTCACTACATCATCAGCTACTGAGACAACAGTGTCGCAGACAGAACCACAGTCAGGGGACAAGCTCAGCTTCAGTATGGACAATGCTGAACTCAGTTCTGACGGAAAACGTCTGAGAATTCCTGTATATATGCAGAAGAATACAACAGGTTTGTATTCATTTAATGCTATTGTTAAATATGATACTGACAAATTCTCGCTCAATGGAGTAACACAGGGAGATTTCAGTGGATACGGATATGTAGGCGGAAATAAAGACAATGCTGTATTTAACACATTTAACAATCAGAATATTTATGAAAACAGCGGTGTTATAGCATATCTTGAATTTGATATAAACAACGGAACAGGTTCAGGGGTTTATGAATTTGAACTGACAGATATAAAGGCGTATTATTCTGAAAACTGGAATCAGCAGGAAGTGCCACAGGATAAGCGTAATGACAGATCAGAGGTTTACCGGTACTCATTTGAAAGTGGAAGTGTGACAACAACGGTGACACCGCAGACAACGGTAACAACTACAGTGACTACCACTACACCTGTCACTACCACAACTACTGCAATAACTACTACAACACCATGGGAACCACCGGTGACAACAACTACCACAACACCATGGGAACCACCAGTGACTACGACAACCACAACATCATGGGAACCACCGGTGACTACTACGGAAAATAATATTGCTGTTAATATCGAACCAACAGAATTACAGATAGCAGAACTGGTAAATGAAAGCAGGAGAAGTAAGTCGCTGTCAGAACTGAAAATGGACGACGCATTATGTGCTGCTGCAGACAAACGAGCAGAAGAACTGGCGGTAAGCTGGTCAATAGACAGACCAAATGGTGAGAGTTTAACAAAATTATTTGGAGATTACGGTGTGTTCGTAAGTTCTTATTCGTTTGTATATGGAGCGAGAGTTACATCAGCAAGTGATGTTATGCAAACTGTTAATGATACAAAAACAAGCGATTTTGATAGTCCGGGTTATAATTCAATAGGTGTAGGACATGCATATATTGCAGGTTCCACTTATGGAGACTACTGGGTTGTGTTTGTGGCAAGAAAATAATATTCAGATAAAAAACAGGCTTTACTGTTATAAAAAATATAGTGAACGTAAAATAGATTTTTATGTTCACTATATTTTTATTACGAAAGGAATTCATATGACCAAAAAACAGATAACAGCGATAATTCTTGCTGCTGCCGTTCCGTTTCTGGCTTATTTCATCAGTGAAGACATAAGGTGCATGCAGTATCTTAAAGAGCCGGATGAGGTAAATCACAGGCAGGTAAGGTCTTTGGAAATGGACGGCAAAGACCGGATGAAAGATTTTGAGGCACTCTGGAAAGTTGTCTCGGAAGGAATTCCGGCAGTCAGGAAATATCCGGATGAATTTGAATACGATATTGTTTCCATGGAGGAAAAATACCGTACCGCAGTCGAAAATGTGTCCTCTGATGTGGAATTTATGTGTGTGATGCAGAGCCTGCTCAATGATATACCAAGCGTGCATACAGGATTCTTTTTCCCTGATTATGATTCAATAACAGACTATAACTGCATGGCATCCGAGACTGTAAAAACAAATCCTTATCTGCGTGACACAGTGCAGCTGTGGAATAAGGAGATGAAGAATTATTACCGGCAGAGCCGTGCATATGAGTTTGACTATACTGACGGAAAATACTGTTTCTCACTGAAAAACTCAGAAGTAAAGTTTCCCGGGATTTATTATACTGTAAAGTCAGTAAACGGAAAGTCACCTGACGAATACATTACTGAAACACTGTCATCCTCGTCGCTTGGATATGATGAGGAATATCGTAAGCTGTACCGGAGTACGATGATATTCAACGACAGCAGGGGTGATATGGTTACTGTGGAGCTGGAGGATGAAAACGGTACGGTTACAGAGCATGAGTTTTATTATAATCTCTGTGATGAGTATATGTTTGTGAATCAGCCCTATCTTCACGGAGTTTATGAAAAACCCGATAATGTTTATGATATTCAGTACATGGATGAATCTCTGTGCGGAAAAACAGTTTATCTGCGCATAGATAATCTTGACAATGAAAAAGGCAGTGAACTTGCCGGAAAAATAAGAGAATACTGCTCCGGTGATACAGAGTCTGTAATACTTGACCTTCGCCGCAATGGTGGCGGAACCCTTGAATATGCTGCAGAATATGTTTATTCACCTCTGTTTTCGGAAAGCATTACGGTAAATGAAAAGGAATATATTCTGAAGTCATCCGGAAACAGAGATTTTTTCAGAGGTATTTACTGTGCCATGAACAAAAGGATATTTGGTATGAGGAAAATTTCACAGGATGAAATAAAGGACGTATCAGAGTATCTGAGCGGGGAAACTGTATTTGATTACGGGACGGAAACTGAATTTACCGGAACAAATAAAAACAGTCCGTCTGTATGTGTTCTTGTTTCGGACAGGACTGCTTCCTCGGCTGATTATTTTGTATCTGCAGTTTCCCGGCTTGACAATGTAGTGATTATCGGTGAAAATACGGGCGGGGAGAAGACAGGCGGTCAGTTTATGGCTATGCTGCCTGAGAGTAGGCTGGTGTATTACTATAACGCCGCTGTGTGTCTTAACAGTGACGGCAGTGACAACAGTCTTTACGGCACAGAACCAGATGTCAGATGCCGCCTCAGCACCGAAGGGTTTCGTAAATACAACGAACTTGTTTCGGAAAATAAAAACCCTGAAACGCTGAAAAACCGGCTCATCTGGGATGATGTACTGATAAAGGCTGTGGAAATGCTTCAGAAATAAAAAGAACACCCCCTCACGTATGAGGGGGTTCTGTTATTCCAGCCCTTCCATTATTCCTTCCATTACATCTCTGAATATCCAGTTCCCGCTGTCCCTGCTGTATATGCCGAACAGTTCGCCGTTGCCGAGATAAGCACCGTTGTCCCACCACAGACACGGGATACCGTATTCATGAGCTTTGCCTACATAATATCTTGCCCAGTCCTTTCTTGCTTCAGTATTGTTTCTGTTTACACATCCCATCTCGCCTATGATGACAGGGATGTTTCTGTCGAGAAAATATGCCTTGAGTGTTGTCATAAGGTTGTCTATTTCAGCGGTACAGGAAGGATCGCTGCTGCTCCAGTAGTCTGTGAAGTTATCACTTGCCAGAGCGAAGTTATATGGGATATATGCGTGTACTGATACTATGATTCTGTCGTCATTTTCCGGAACTTCCATGGCTGCAAATGTCTTTTCCATAGCGCTTGCAGCATATGTCGGAATCATCAGGCAGCGTTTGGCGTTGTTTCCGCCCGAGTTTCTCACAGTCTCGACAAATACGGCATTCAGTTTGTTTACAACCTGCTGACCTTCTTCGTCGCCGCCGTTCCATTCGTATATTGTATCACGTTTTCTCGGCTCGTTAAGTCCTTCAAAAATGAGTCTTTCATTGTATCCGGAAAATCTCCCTGCAATCTGCGACCACAGCTTTGCAAGCTCCTCGCTGTTTGCCTCAAAATGCGCCTCGTCAGGGAACAGCCACTCTTCATGGTGGGTGTTAAGGATAACAAACATCCCTGCGTCGAGACCGTAGTCAACTATTTCATTTACTCTGTCAAGCCAGGCTTTGTCTATTGTATAACTTCCGTCAGAAGAAAGATGTTCGCCCCATGAAACAGGCACTCTGAGCACGTTGAAGCCGGAATCTGCGATTCCCTGTATAGCTTCTCTGGTTGTGGTCTGATTGCCCCAGCCGGTTTCATATTCGTATGGTTCACCGTTGTTTTTCCCTATGGTGGAGTCCATGGTGTTGCCGAGAGAAAAACCTGTTTTCATTTCGCTGACCAGTTCTGAAGCTGTTATATCACGCATGTCCTGAAGTTCGGTCTGTGGTAATGAGGTTTCCTTTGCCGGAGATTCGGATGAGTTTTCGCTTCCTGAAGAGCAGGATGAGAGTGCCATTGATACTGCGAGTAAAGCAGCGATTGCTGCGGCGATTTTTTTCATAAAAATTCTCCTGTCATAAAATAAAGCTGTAACTGAAATCATGCGATATTAGTTACAGCTTTTACTGTTTGATTTTTCAGAATGTAAATTATGCCTTGCTGCTTTCAAGGAATCTGTATGTAAGAGCTGCAAGAGCTGCACCTACCAGCGGTGCAAGGATAAATACCCATAAGCATGAGACAGGATCTGTGTTGCCTTCAATAGCTGCAACAAGTGCAGGACCGATGCTCCTTGCCGGGTTTACTGATGTTCCTGTAAGTCCTATTCCGAAGATATGAACAAGTGTGAGCGTAAGTCCGATGATAAGACCGCCGAATGAGCCGTGGTTAGCTTTCTTTGAAGTCACGCCGAGAATGGTTAAAACAAATATAAATGTGAGAATAATCTCAACAACACATCCTGCAGCAGCACTTCCGTTTACATTTGCAAGACCGTTCGAGCCGAAACCGCCTGTTTTGTCATCAACAGCCCCCATCGAGAAAATCAGTGCAAGAAGTCCGGAACCAGTAAATGCCCCCACGCACTGAGCGAGTACATAACCGCAGAATAAAGGAAAACTCATTCCGCCGCTCAGCAAAACACCGAGGGAAACAGCCGGATTAATGTGGCAGCCTGAGATGTTTCCTATGCAGTATGCCATCCCGACAATAACGAGTCCGAATGCCAGAGCTGTGAGAATATATCCTCCGCCGTTTTCAGCGTCACAGCCAACAAGCATTGCAGTTCCGCAGCCGAGAATTACAAGAACCATTGTGCCGATAAATTCGGCAATGTACTTTTTAATGTTTTCCATGAATAACCTCCTGATAATTAAAATTATACTTATTATATTCTATCATGATTATGGATAAATTGCAATATCTACTTTTTAATATATAACATCAATCGACTTGACATATAAAGTGATATAATAATCACGAAGAGAATGTTGTCATATGACACACAAAAAAGCACTCTGCTGGCTGCAATTAGTAGAGTGCTTTTATTTTTGTGTCAGACTTTATTTATGCCTGTCACTGTGCTTTTTACAAATTTGGTTGCATATACTTTTAGATTGTGGTATACTTAAGCTAAGTTATAAATGACCTGAAAAGGAGGCACGAACGACAATGGGTATATACCTTAATCCTGGAAATGATTTGTTCTTTGAAGCCATAAATTCAGAAATATATATTGACAAGTCGTTAATGATAGAAATAACAAATAAAAATCTGCGTACAACCGGTAAGCACATCTGCGTAAGCAGACCAAGAAGATTCGGAAAGTCAATGGCAGCCAATATGCTTGTGGCATATTACAGCAGAGGATGTGATTCGAGGGAACTTTTCAGGAATCTTGCAGTTTCTGAAACACCGGATTATGAAAAGCATCTGAACAGGTACAATGTCATGAGATTTGATGTGAGGGGATTTGCTTCAAAATCATCAGGCGGCAGGGAGATGACAGAAAAACTTGAAAAATCTTTAAGGCGTGACCTTTTGAAAGCTTACGGAGAAATGGATTTTACTGATGATTATTCTCTGGACGAAATATTCGGGGAAATATACGCAGAAGAGGGGATACCGTTTGTATTCGTAATTGACGAATGGGACTGCGTGTTCAGAGTGTTTCAGCATGATACGGAAGGTCAGAATTATTATCTTGATTTTCTTCGTGATCTGCTAAAGGAGAAGGAATACGTAGCCCTTGACTATGCAACAGGTATTTTCCCTGTAAAGAAGTATGGTGAGCATTCGGCGTTGAATATGTATCACGAGTTTTCGATAAATGATGCGGCACCGTATTCATCATTTATGGGATTTACGGAGAAGGAAACAGAGGAACTCTGCGACAGGTACGGACTTTCATTTGATGAGATGAAAGAATGGTACAACGGATATCTTGTTGATGATGAACCGATTTATAACCCGCAGTCTGTAGTGCTGGCATGTACGAGAAAAATATTCAGCAACTACTGGACAAAAACAGAAAGTTTTGAGGCGCTGAAAGTATTTATACAAGCAGATATAGACGGTCTGCGCCAGTCAGTAATAAAGATGATTGCAGGGGAAAGAATAAAAGTAAATACTGAAAAATTTCAGAACGATATGATAACATTCCAGTCAGCGGATGATGTTGTTACACTGCTCATTCATCTTGGGTATCTTACTTACAGCAAAGATACAGAGGAAGCCTGGATACCAAACAAGGAAGTACAGCAGGAATTTATCAATTGTATTGAAGACAGTGGATGGGAAGAGGTAATGAATGCTATCCGTAAGTCAGATGAACTTCTGAAGGCATTCAGCGGAGAAATCCTGCTTGTGGGAATTAATTACAATGAAAAAACCAAAAAACATGAATGTAAGATTGAAACAGTGTTAAAATAACAGAAACACCCGGTAAGACAGGACTAAGACCTGGTCTTATCGGGTTGTTTTTATTGTTTTGTGTTTTCTGATATATAATCACTTATATTTTTTTGCTTTTCTTATTCCTCTTTTGCTCTTTTATAAAAAATAAAAGCCGACTGTATAGCCGGCTAATTATCAAAATACCAATTGCCTAAGAGTGACGCTAACACATAACGCTTACCTGAAAACATGGCACTTTATTAGGACTTACTGTCGGTACTTATATTATATCATATGCCATTAATAATGTCAATATGCAATTGAATTTTTCGCTTTCTCAACTGTTGTTATTTTTAGGAAATACAAATTCCTGTTTTAAGATATCAGCTTCTTTTAATTTTTTTAAGTCTTCATCATAGTATCCATTCAACTTATGTGAATACATAATATTAGAGAATACATCTGCTACTTGTATTAATGTATTTTTGGATGAATCAAAATATTTAACATCAATTTTACCATTGTGGATTCCGTTAAATCCTAACTCTGTATTTAAGTAATCCTGAAGGAAATGCTTGCTTTCAGTTTTTTCATTTCGTTCATCAAGCTGTATATGTAAATCTTCATCTTTGGGAATATAATTGAGTCGTATAAAATATTCTAATGCTGATTTCAAAAAGTAATTAAATGCTCTTGCAGTATTTTGACATATTTTATCATTTAATTTACTGTTATCTATAATTATATAAAACAGGTCAAAATTATTTTTTTGTGAGAAATGATGAATAAATTTCTTTTTCATTTCAGGATTAAATTTTGAACCTTTTAATTCTTTGAAACCATTCCTATCGAACATCTTATTATTTTCTTTGGAATCGCTATCAAGCTTTATAAGATTATCATACTGAGATTTAACGAAACGCTTATACGAATTTTTTAGACTTTTATCCTTTTCACAAACAATTGCTATAATGAAGAAATCTTTTTTTATTTGATGATTGTTTATTGAACCGGATTCATCTATGTAGATATTCATATATGAGATCCCACCTTGTAAAACGGCAAAAAAATAATGCGGATAACAGGACTTGAACCTGCACCGGGTTGCCCCGACTAGCACCTGAAGCTAGCGCGTCTGCCAGTTTCGCCATATCCGCATAAACAATGTATGAAACATCTTTTAAATTATATCATATTTTTCAGTGCTTTGCAAGTGATTTTTGAAAAAAATTTATTTGTAAAAAAACTTATGGCAAACAATAGTAGTTATTCTGAATTTACCATTTAAAGTGTATTTTTCTACAAAAAAATATCGTAATTTATATTGACTTTTCCGAATTTATGGTTATAATATAAATATGTATGTGCCGGAAAATCCGGCTTGTTTATGTGTTTTGTAACCGAAACCGAGGATTTTGATAAAACTTATGAAAAAATTTGAACAATATAAAAGAACGTTTAACTGGCTGTCAGCAGTTATAAATACTTCTTTGCTTGGTCTGGCGTTTGCTTTGGTATGGTACCTCTGCTATTCGCAGCAGATAGTTCTTCCTTTTTACCGTAAGGGAAACTGGATGGTTATCGGAATTTATGTAGTCATAACCGTTATTTTCAATAAGGTTTACGGAAGCTATAAGGTAGGATATCTGAGAAAATCAGAGGCATTTTACTCTCAGCTTATATCAGTGTTTGTTATAAATTTAATAACCTACTGTCAGATAAGTGTTATCGGGCGTGATTTCATGCATTTTATGCCGATGATTTTTCTGACTGTTACAGATATTATTATAGTACTTGTATGGACTCTTATATACGCATTTGTCTACGCAAAACTGTTTCCGCCAAGGAAGATGATAATAGTATACGGAAGCAGAAATGCCAGCAGCCTTGTTGTCAAGATGAGTCAGCGTGCGGACAAGTACATAATATCCGAATCAGTGAAGGCTGATGAGGATATAGCTGTTATCAAGGAAAAGATACTTGGCTACGGCGGTGTGATTCTGTACGATGTTCCTGACCGTATAAGAAATGATATACTTAAGTTCTGCTTTGACAGACAGCTGAGAGTGTATATGGCACCTAAGATATCCGACATAATAGTCCGCGGTGCCCAGGAAATAAATCTTTTTGACTCGCCTCTTCTTCTTTGCAGAAACGACGGTCTTTCCATAGAGGCAAGAGCGGCGAAGCGTATTTTTGATTTTGTCTTTGCAATTGTTATTCTGCCGTTTCTGCTTATACCAATGGCCGTTGTAGCACTGGCGATAAAGATTGAAGACGGCGGTCCGGTTATCTACAGACAGGAGAGACTTACCACACACGGAAAGAAATTTAACGTTCTGAAGTTCAGAAGCATGACTGTCGATGCCGAAAAGGACGGAAAAGCCGTTCTTGCAAAGGACGGAGACAGCCGAATCACGAAGGTAGGTGCATTTATCCGCAAATGCCGTCTTGATGAGCTTCCTCAGATATTCAATATAATAAAAGGCGACATGTCCTTTGTCGGACCGAGACCGGAGAGACCGGCTATCGCTGCCGAATATGAAAAGGACATGGCAGAGTTCAGTTTCAGACTTACGGTTAAAGCAGGACTTACGGGCTATGCACAGATTATGGGAAAGTACGATACTACACCTTATGACAAGCTTCGTATGGATCTTATGTACATAGAAAAATACAGTCTTCTGCTTGACTTTAAGATAATACTCATGACCATAAAGACCATGATTTTTCCGGGCAAAACAAATGAATCGGAAAATATTATAGCCAGTACAAACGGAAAGGAATAATTTAATCTATGAAAATTACAGCAGTAATTATGGCAGGCGGCAAGGGCGAAAGATTCTGGCCGAAAAGCCGCAGTTCATATCCCAAGCAGTTTCTTTCACTGACATCGGACGGAGAGACGATGATTCAGAAAACTATAAAGAGACTTCTTCCGATAGTCGATACAGAAGATATATTTATAGTAACAAACGAAAATTACGTTCCGCTTATAAATGAACAGCTGCCGGATATTCCTTCGGAAAATATACTCGCAGAACCCGTTGCAAGAAATACAGCACCATGTATTGCTCTTGCAGCGGCAGTAATAAGCAAAAAATACAACGAAGATGCGGTTATGATGGTTCTTCCTTCAGACCATCTTATAAAATACGATGAGCTCTACACGGATACCATGCGCCATGCTGTAAAGGTTGCCATGAAGGGTGAAAATCTTGTTACAGTGGGTATCACTCCGACGTATCCTGAAACAGGCTACGGATATATCAAGTTCTGCAGTGCGGCTGACGAGGATATGGCTGGCGTTTACAAGGTGGACAAATTCGTTGAAAAACCTTGCCGTGAAACAGCAAAGGAATACCTTAACTCCGGACGCTATCTCTGGAACAGCGGTATGTTCGTATGGAAGGTATCATCTATCATGAATAACTTTAAGAAGTTCCTTCCTGATATGTATGAAGGCTATCTCCGGATGAGGGAAACAGCACTTACAGGAAGCTTCAGAGAAACACTTGCAGAGTGTTTTGAAAACTTCAGGTCGGAGTCAATTGACTTCGGAATTATGGAAAAGGCAGAAAATATCTACACACTTTCCGGAAGCTTCGGATGGGATGATGTAGGAAGCTGGCTTGCCCTTGAAAAGATAAACAAGACAGATGAATGCGGAAACTATGTGTCAGGCGATGTAATAAGCATAGATACAAACAGAAGCATAATCTGCGGTAACAAAAAACTCATCGCAGCACTTGGCGTAGAGGATATAATTATAGTAGATACAGATGACGCAATGCTTATCTGTTCAAAGGAGCATACACAGCAGGTTAAAAAGGTTATTGAAACCCTGAAAACATGCAACAGAAGAGATCTCATTTAATAAAGAAGAGGAGTAAATTAAAATGAAAAATGCATTAATCACAGGTATTACAGGTCAGGACGGTTCATATCTTGCAGAACTTTTACTTGAAAAGGGATATAACGTATATGGCATCATGAGAAGAAAGAGTGTTGTTGACTACGGCAACGTTGAACATATCAGGGATAAGATTAACTTTATCTATGCTGATATGACTGACGAAATCTCACTTATCAATGCAATGAGAATTTCACAGGCTGATGAAGTTTACAACCTTGCAGCACAGTCATTCGTAGCAACAAGCTGGGAACAGCCGCTGGCAACAGCTGAAATTGACGCTATCGGTGTAACAAATATGCTTGAAGCAATCAGAACAGTAAAGCCTTCATGCCGTTTCTACCAGGCTTCAACTTCAGAAATGTTCGGTCTTGTACAGGCTATACCTCAGTGTGAAACAACACCGTTCTATCCAAGAAGCCCGTACGGTGTTGCAAAGCTCTACGGTCACTGGATTACAAAGAACTACCGTGAAAGCTATAACCTCTTTGCATGCTCAGGTATTCTCTTCAATCACGAATCAGAAAGACGCGGCAAGGAATTTGTTACAAGAAAGATTACAGACGCTGTTGCAAGAATCAGCCATGGCGTTCAGGAATATATGGAACTGGGCAACCTTGATTCAAAGAGAGACTGGGGTCACTCAAAGGATTATGTAAGAGCTATGTGGCTCATGCTCCAGCAGGACAAGCCGGATGATTTCGTTATTGCAACAAACGAAACAAGAACAGTAAGAGAATTCGTTGACATCGCATTTAAGTGTGCAGGCATCGAAATCGAATGGAAGGGCACAGGTGTTGACGAGGTTGGTATCAATAAGGCAAACGGAAAGACAGTGGTAAAGGTTTCACCTAAGTTCTTCAGACCGGCAGAGGTTGATATTCTCCTGGGTAATCCTGAAAAGGCTGAAAAGACACTTGGCTGGAAGAGAGAAATCTCATTTGCAGAGCTTGTTGAGAGAATGGTAAAGAACGACATGGCTCTTGTTGAGAAGGAAATAAAGATAAGCAAGTTAGGATAATATGAATATTTCATTTGATGTACTGCCGCTTATCAGTGAAAATATGTCAGGAATAGGCTATTGTCAGGCGGGTCTTGTGGGTGAGATGATACGTTCTCACCCGGAGGACCGCTATACATTTGACTATTTTTCACGAAAGGACCATGAGGTTAAGAGAAAAAGACTTGCTGCATATATGAAGGAGAACTGTTCACTTAATGAATCACATTTTTCCGGATTTTTATACAGAAGCATAATGAATATCATACCGGTGCCGTACAGCGTGTTTTTTGGAAAAAAAGCAGAGCTTACGCACTTTTTCAATTATATAGTACCGCCTTTTGTACATGGGAAAAAGGTGGTAACCATTCATGACATGGTAATCAGAGCCTATCCGGAAACTGTCCGTTTCAGAACAAAGCAGCTCCTCCTTACCGGCATGAAGAAGTCAATGAAGCGTGCAGATGTAATAATAACGGATTCAGAATTCAGTAAAAGTGAGATAATCAAATACTATCCTCAGTTTGCTGATAAGATAAAAGTCGTATACTGTGGTGTAAACACAGAAAAATTCTATCATATAGATGACAGTGAGCGTATAGAAAAGACGAAAAAATCCCTTGGGATAGAAGGGGAATACTTCCTTTACTTAGGAACTATCGAACCGAGAAAGAATCTTGAACGCCTTGTGGAAGCATACAGAATTCTTAAGGACAGATACGGCGATGTTCCGAAGCTTGTTATGGCAGGCGGAAAGGGCTGGCTTAACAGCGGTATTTACAGTAAGGTTCAGGAACTGGGACTTGAGGAGAGTGTTCAGTTTACAAAGTATATTCCTGATGAGGATATCTGTCCTCTTATGAACGGAGCCTGTGCCTTTGTGTTTCCTTCCATATATGAAGGCTTCGGCATGCCGCCTCTTGAGGCTATGGCATGCGGAGTTCCTGTGGTTTCAAGCGGAGAAGCCTCTCTTCCGGAGGTAGTTGGTGACTGTGCTGTTATGGTTGATGCATATTCTCCGGAATCCATTGCGGAAGGCATGTATAAAATTTACTCCGACAGGGCACTTGGTGAAGAACTGAGCAGGCGCGGCATGGAAAGAGCGTCGGAGTTTACATGGAATAAATTTTCTGAAAAGCTTCACGGAATATATGAGGAAGTACTGGGATGAAGATACTTCAGGTAAATAAACTCTACAGTCCTCATATAGGCGGTATAGAGCGTGTTATTCAGGATATTTCAGAGGGACTTTCAGACCGTTATGACATAGAGGTTCTGGTTTGTCAGCCAAAGGGCAGGACGGCAGATGAGGTGGTAAACGGTGTAAAAGTCAGGCGTTCGGGAAGTATAGGAACATACTTTTCAATGCCGGTATCACTTCCGTTTCTGTTCCATTTCAGAAAAATGGCCCGGGCAGCGGATATAGTACATGTTCATCTGCCGTTTCCTCTTGGTGATCTGGCGTGTCTGCTGTCCGGATACAAGGGTAAGGTAGTTGTAAGCTGGCACAGTGATATTGTCAAGCAGAAGAAGCTTATGACTTTCTACAAGCCGGTTATGAATGCTTTTCTGAAGAGAGCAGACTGCATTTTTGTGGCTACAGAGGGGCATATCAAAGGTTCGCCGTATCTTAAGCCGTACAGTGAAAAATGCAGGATAGTGCCTTACGGAATAGATACCGGAGCATATGAAAAAGCTGAAAAATATCCTTTTCTTACAGATAAGCTCAGCTGCAGAAGCAGTAAAAAAATACTTTTTACCGGACGTCTTGTATACTACAAGGGCATAGATGTACTTATCAGAGCAATGAGCCGTACAACAGACTGTGAGCTTTTCATTGCCGGAGACGGTGTGCTTCACGATGATCTGCTGAAGGAAGTTAAAAAGGCCGGAACTGAGGAAAGAATTCACTTTATGGGAGTGCTTTCGGACAGAGACTTAAAAGCGGCATTCAGCGACTGTGACATATTTGTTCTGCCTTCTGTGGCAAGCAGTGAGGCATTCGGTATTGTTCAGATGGAGGCTATGGTATACGGAAAACCGGTTATAAACACAGCTCTTCCTACAGGTGTGCCGTATGTAAGTCCTGACGGGTACAGCGGAATAACGGTCCCTCCGGGAGATGAGGAAAAGCTTGCTAAGGCAATAGAAAATCTTGTTCACGATGATGAACTGCGTGAACAGTATGGTAAAAACGCATATTCTCTCGTAAGGGAAAAGTATGAGATGAACATAGTCAATGATAAAATAAGCGATATATACGAAGAACTTGCAGGAAAGGCGGGAAAGTAAAATGAAAGCACTTGTTATCGGTGCAGCCGGATTTGTAGGCGGACATCTTATAAGGCATCTTGCCTGTGAATGTGGTTTCAGCGTGTATGCGACAAAGCTTGCACACGAGAGCCTTGAAACTCCGGATGCTGAAATATATAATCTTGATATTCTTGATGCAGAGGCTGTTGCTGAACTTCTTGGAAAAATAAAGCCGGATCAGATTTACCATCTGGCAGCACAGAGTTCGGTAAAGCTGTCATGGGACAAACCTCAGCTTACCGCTGATATAAACATAAAGGGAACAATCAACGTTCTTGAAGCTGTAAGAAATTCAGGTTACTCTCCTGAAGTTCTTCTTGTAGGTTCAGGTGAAGAGTACGGTTATCTTAAGCCGGAGGAGATACCGGTAAAGGAAGATACCCTTCTTCGGGCCGGAAATATTTATGCTGCTACAAAGGCGTGTCAGGGAATGCTCGGAGAGATATATGCCAGAGCATACGGAATGAATGTAATCATGGTCCGTGCCTTTAACCATATCGGACCGGGACAGTCGGATGTATTTGTTATTGCAGACTTCTGCAGACAGGTTGTTATGGCTGAACTCGGAAAGAAGGAACCGGTTCTGAGTGTCGGTAATCTTGAGGCTGAACGTGACTTTACCGATGTGCGTGATATTGTAAGAGCATATTCTGCTCTTATGAAGGACGGAAAACCGGGACAGACGTATAATGTTGGCAGCGGCAGAGCGGAAAGCATACGCAGCATGCTTGACAGAATCCTGAAAAAATCATCGGTAAGTATAGAAGTTGTACAGGACAGCTCACGAATGAGACCAAGTGATGTACCTTCCATTGCAGCTGATATAACAAGAATAAAGGAAGACACCGGATGGTGTCCTCAGATACCGATTGACAGAACAATAGACGATATTATGGAATACTGGAGACTAAAGGAGAAATCATGAAAAAAACGATAGCATTTATTACAGCACTGCTTATAACAGCTTCATACGGAAATGCAGTGTTTGCAGCGGAAAACGACAGTTCTGCTGAAACTGAAGTTTCACAGACAGAGGCTGTATCTGAAGAAAAAAGTGAGGTTTCTGAAGAACAAAACGGGGGTTCTGATGAAACCGGGAACAGTTCAGAGGAGACAGTTCAGACAGAGCCTGCTAAACAGCCTGGTGAAAGTACTGAAAGTACTGAAGAGTCTGAACCTGAAAACAATGATGAATCTGTAAATGACGAAAATACAGATGAAGGTGAGGTTGAAACTCCTCCTTCCGAAGAAGAGAAATTTACTGAAGAGGAGTTTATAAAGCGAATCTATCGTATTGCCCTTGAAAGAGAGGCAGACGAAGGCGGTCTTGCAACATGGAAGGGCCATCTTGATTCAGAGAGAATGACAGCAGCAGATGTTGTAAGATGTATTGTTTCAAGTAATGAGTATAATAAAAAGGAAAAAACAGATGAAGAATTCGTTCAGATGATCTGGACACTTATGACTGACAGTGAGTACAATGATGAGGCTGCTGCGCAGATGACAGGAAGACTGGCTGCCGGGTATTCAAGAGCTGAGATTCAGAGAGTACTTGAGAGCAGCAGCGATTTTATGGAACTGTGCAGCAGATATGGCATTGAGCGAAGCGGCAGATATGTGCATGATGATTTAAAAAAATTTGCCGGTTTCCTTACTGGAGGTGAATACGAGCAGGAAATGCTTGTCTGGACTCTTCAGGACAAAAATATAACTGCAGCAGAGCTTCTGGAAGACTATTTTACAAAGAAAACCTACTCTTCCGATGAAGAAGGCATAAGGGAATATGTTTCTGATATGTACACAACAGTTCTTGTAAGAGACGAAGTTCCAGAGTCAGGACTTGAACACTGGAGCAGATATCTGAGATACGGTATGAGCAGCAGATTTATACTCAGGGGATTTGTAATGTCTGATGAATTCAGAAACAAATGCAGCCTCTGGGGAATAAACAGCGGAGTTATCACTGTAAATGAAAACAGGGATATGAATGCCGGTGTAACAGAATTTGTCCAGAGAATATACAATATCTGTCTTGGCAGGAGAGCCGATGTAAACGGGCTTAATACGTGGACCGGGCACATTAATTCCGGAAAAATGACAGCATCTGATGTTGTAAAGTCGATTGTTTTCAGTTCAGAATATAAGTCCCATAATTCTTCTGACGAAGAATATGTCAGAATGCTTTTCAGTCTTCTCAGAAACACAGAAGCAAATGATACAGAAGTAAGTGAATTTGTATCTGAAACACTTGGAAAGGGACATACCCGTGAATCTGTTTTAAGAAAATTCGGACTTTCCGAAGAGTTTACCCGTATGTGTGCTGACTTCGGAATCGAACGCGGTGAGATAAAGGTTGGCGGATGGTCAAGAAACGACGGAGGGTTCAAGTGCTATATCAGTCCTGAGACCGGTCTTATGCTGACCGGAAATCAGATGATTGGAGGAATTCACTGCTTTTTTGACAATGAGGGTTCACTCCGGACAGACTGGAGTGATCTTAAAACATTTGTTGACACATCAAATGCCCTCTATTCATATAACAGCATGGTTGAAGATATTACAGGTCTTCAGCAGCAGTATCCTTCTCTTGTGAATATCAGCGTTATCGGTGCGACAGCTGACGGACGTCAGATTTATGATATGATGATAGGTTCTCCTGATGCCGGCAGACAGATTGTCATTCAGGCAGGCTGCCATGCAAGAGAGTATATGACAAGTCAGGTCCTTATGGCAAACGCCGAGAGATTTCTTAAGAATTACTGGAGCGGTTCCTATGACGGAAACTCCTATAATAATCTGCTTGACAGTTACTGTATACATATTATTCCTATGCTTAATCCTGACGGAATAACTCTTTCACAGTATGGTATAAACGGAATAAAGAATCCTTCAATTCAGGCGCGTATAAGAAATATATACAATCAGGACCTGAGAGAAGGCGTTACATCCCGCAGTTTTGAGTCATACCTCAGATCATGGAAGTGCAACGCGCTGGGAGTGGACCTTAACAGAAACTTTGACTCTGACTGGGCAGGACAGAATGAGATAAAAAGACCAAGCTGCTCGGGATATGCAGGACCTTCGGCAGCTTCGGAAAATGAAGTGAAGGCGCTGACAGGACTTGTTGAATCACTTAATGACGTTCAGGCTGTTGTGAGCTATCATTCATCAGGCTCGTGTGTTTACTGGGCATATTATCAGAGCGGAGAATTCAGAAGTGTATGTAATAAAATGGCTTCTGATCTTGGTTCACTCACAGGCTATTATCTTATAAACAGTGATGACAGGGGCGGCGGATGCAGCAACTGGGTTTCAGGAAAGGGTTTAAGAGCAGCAACTCTTGAGATAGGTTCAGGTGATTCTCCGCTTCCGCTTTCTCAGCTTTCAGGCATATGTGAAAGACACAGAAATGTCATACCTTATCTTCTGAGCATGCCGCTTTACAATGCAAAGGAAATTCAGCAGAATAACGCTTCAGAGTATGTCAGACATCTATACAATACAATCCTTGGCAGAGAACCTGATGAAAACGGCTGGAAGTTCTGGATTGCAAGAATAAACAACGGAAAGAGTACACCTGCAGATGAAATACGTCTTTTTACTGAGAGCACTGAATTCCTGAATCATGAATATTCAGATGAGGAATTTATCAGAATTGCATATGAGGCATTCTGCAGCCGCCAGCCTTCTGACGAAGAAGTCTCACACAGTCTCTCCATGCTGGGGGAAGGTTACACAAGGTCATGGATACTCAGCAGACTTGCGGATTCAGATGAATTTAAATCTATGTGTGAAAGTTTCGGTATTTCAGGCGGAGAAGTTATGCTTAACGGCTGGCAGAAAGAACCGGACGGAACTTTTTACTATCAGAGCGGAAAAAAGGTATGCAGTGAGTTAAAGAATATTGACGGAAATACATATTATTTTGACAGCCAGGGCTATTTCGGAAACGGCTGGTATAATATCGGCGGAAAGAATTTTTACGTTGCCGACGGACTGGTCTTTCCTTCCAACGGAACTGACTGGGGAACAGAATTTAAGAATGCAAATGTAAGAAGAGACTCCGGAAGTGCAGTCAGGATGGACATTCCGGTTGACTTCCAGTTCCTTTACAACAAAGTGATATGCACAATCGGCGGAGAAAAGAAAACAGTTAACAGTTCAGGCTGTGGTGCAGTCAGTGCATCTATGGTTATAAGATACCTTACCGGAAAAACACAGTATGATCCGGAGATGCTTTTTGAATGGGCTTACAGAAACAATCAGTATTTTGGATACGGACTTGAAGAGAGTACCGTTTCAGAATTTCTCGGACTTGCAGGTCTGAATAGTTACTGGACTGAACCTTCTGCAGAAAAGGTAACTGATGCACTTAAGAACGGTATACCGGTTATAGCCCTTGTCAGAAAGGGATATTTTACAAGCGGAGGCCATTACATAGTTCTTACGGGTGTGACGGATGACGGATATATCACTGTAAATGATCCGAACAATTCTTCATTGTGCAGATTTGAATACAGACTCGACAGCGTTCTGAAACAGGCAAAATGTTTTATGATATGTGCTGAAGAGAATTAAATTTTTATAATCTGTAAATAATATATCTAAGTATAGTTCAGAGAGGTTTTATTGATTTATGGAAAAAAACAATGCTGATATTCAGCGGTTTCTTGATAAGGCGTATGAGGAAACTTCAAAGTCAGGAGAGACCTGTGATTTAATAACATTCAATGAGTTCTGGGACAAAAAATACGGTGCGGCTGAGACAAACTTTGACAGAAGATCATTTTTAAATGATATTTCGGTACTTGCCGCATCAAATCAGGTTTCATACTATCAGGAGCTTACATCATACAAGCAGGGTATTGCTCCGGTTGTATTTTTCTTCAAGAGAATAATAAGAAAGATATGTGCTTTTCTGTTTCTGCCCGTTGTAGCAGCTCAGAATGCCGTAAATATGTCAGTTTCAAGAATAGCACTTCATATAAGAAGCTATGTTAACAGAGAAGAACTTTTTAAGATGCAGTTTCAGAAAAAGGAGATGGAACTTTCGGGACGTATTGAAATGCAGCAGAAGGAAATTATCGCCCTGAATGAACGCATAAACGAACTGTCCGGAAAACTGGAAAATCTCATATCAGGAGGAGATAACAAGTGAAAATCTATCAGGTTGTTGCATCACTGAACTTCGGGGATGCAATCGGAAACGACGTAGTAGCAAAGAAACATGTTATTGAGGATATGGGAATTGAAACGGAGATCTATGCTGCCGGAATAGCTGCAAAGGTTACTGAGCCGGGGGCATATCTTCTGGATAATATGCCGAAGGTAAATGAAGATGATATTGTAATCTACCATATGGGAAACGGTTCACCTGTAAATCACATGGTTACGGAACTTAACTGCCGTAAGATTATGGTGTATCATAACATAACCCCGTATGAATTCTTCGGAATTGACAATATATCATCTTCTGAGAACTGCCGCATCGGTCTTGAGGACATGAAGGGTCATATGAAGGGAAAATTTGATTCATATATTGCTGACTCTGAATTTAATAAAAGCGATATGATAAAGATGGGGTATAATGAATCACGGATAGATGTTATTCCGGTTATAGTTCCTTTTGATGACTATAAACAGGAACCTGACCCGGACATGGTTCAGAAACTTTCTGACGGTATAACAAATATCATATTTGTAGGAAGAATTGCACCAAACAAAAAACAGGAGGATATTATCCGCGCATTTGCATATTATAAGGAAAACGTCAATCCTTCATCAAGACTCATTCTTGTCGGAAGTCACGACGTAAACGGTATGTATTATCCGGACCTTGTCTCATATATAGATGAAATTGGTGTAAGTGACGTTATATTCCCGGGACATATCACATTTGCTGAGATACTTGCCATATACAAAACTGCCCATGTATTTTTATGCATGAGTGAACATGAGGGATTCTGTGTGCCGCTTCTTGAGGCTATGACATTTGACGTGCCGGTTATTGCATACAATGCCTGTGCTGTACCGGAGACTATAGGCGGTGCCGGAGTTGTAGTTGACAGCAAGGATCCTGTATTCCTTTCAAAGGTAATAGATGAGGTTGTAAACAACAGGGAAATGCGCAGCATGATTACAGAAGCCCAGCGCAGAAGACTTGAGGATTTCAGATATGAAAAGATAAAGGATGATTTTCAGAAATATCTCAGAAAGTTTATGGAAGACTTCCCGCCCCGTTCAGAAGGGAAGGGCAAAGATTCGTATGACAAAATTTATGACATAACGGAAAACAATATGAAAAATGCCGGTAAAGATATGGAATTCAGCAGAAATGCACTTCACTCATACGCAGAAAGACTGTCGGAAACAACAGATATAACAGCGCTTGTCAATTCCGGATGTTCAGTGAGAGAATTTATCGAAACGGCGTTTATAACCTTCTTCGGCATACTTCCTTCAGACAATGACTATGAATTCTGGGAGAATGAAGAGAAGACCGGAGGCCGTACAGCGTTTATGGAAAAGCTGATAACATACGCCTGCAGTTCTCAGGACAGAATAAACAGGGGGATAAGAATAAAATATAATCCGTTTGCATAAAAAAACAAAATATAGGGAAAGACAACAAAAGGGTATAAGCTAAATCAGAGGGGCAGGGACAATCCTTAATGAAAAAGATTTATATTGATATAACCAATATACCTATGCTGACTCAGTTTACAGGGATATCAAGGGTTGTAAGTGAAATAATATTAAGACTGAAAAAAGAAAATACTGATTTTATCCTTTTGTCATATAATCCTGCGGATCATGCTTACAGAGTAATTGACAGTACAATACTCGTGAAATGCTTTGAAAATATGACTGAGGATAAAAGAGCATGTTATACAGACAGACTGATAACAGTGGAAGAGTTTGAAAGAAATTCTGTATTTCTTGAGATAAACAGCTGCTGGCATACACTTCCGAACAGAAGTTTTCTTCTGCCGCAGCTTAAAAATAAAAATATAAGAATAATTACTCAGATCTATGATCTGATACCAGTAAGATATCCGCAGTATATGGCGTCGATGACACTTATGAAATTTATGGAGTTTATAACAGCACATCTGACATATACTGATGACATAATAGTAAATACTAATGCTGTAAAGCAGGACGTACTGAAACTTTTTGAAGAGACGGGAATACGTCCGAAACCTGTGCGTGTAATTAACCTCGGTGCTGATTTTTCAGTCGGAAACAAATCTGATTGTGAAGAGGCTGATGAGGAAATAATCCGAAAGCTTCAGGGAAGAAGATTTATCCTCACTGTCGGAACAATCGAACCCCGTAAAAATCATAAACTCATTGTTGAGGCATATGAGAAGAGACTTTCAGCACTTGATACGGATGTCGTATTTGTCGGAAGAACAGGCTGGCAGATGGAGGAGCTTACAGACAGGATAAAATCAAACCCTAAGTTTGACAAAGGAATATACATGTTCTCAAACGTCAGTGATGCAACTCTGTCAAGACTTTACAGTATGGCCTTTATGATAGCCTTCCCTTCCTATACGGAAGGTTACGGACTGCCGACTATAGAAGCTTTGATTAAGGGCGTGCCGGTTGCCTGTTCGGATATTCCGGTTATGAGGGAGGTAGGGAAGGAATTCTGTGAGTATTTTCCGCCTGATGATCCTGATGCTTTTGCTGATATAATTGAGGAGTATATCAACTCTGAGGAAAAGTACAGATTAAAGAAAAAGCAGATCGCAGAAGATTACAAACCGCCGCTCTGGAGCGATACAGTGGAAAATGTTATTTCTCTTGTAAACAGCAGCAGAAAACCGGCAGAAACAGAACACGGCAGGATTAAGCAGATAGTATATCTCTCTGCAAGACCTGCGCCTCTTCTTGCAACTTTGCCTTTTGTAGAAGAGTTTATGCCTTTTATTGAGGAACTTGTTGTGTGCTGTCCTGATGATATGGCGGTATATATGAAAGAAAACTACAGGGGCCGTCTGAAGCTTACAGTGGTAACCGATGATGAAATTCTTGCCGGAAATGCGCTTCCTGCAGATCATTCCACAAGGAACTTCTATCTCAGATGTCTTGCAATGAGACTTGAAGTTCTTGATGATGAATTTATCATGTCAGATGATGACTATCGTCCTCTTGATTATGTAAGTGAAGATGTATTTTTTAAGGACGGAAAGTACAGAGGATATTATTTTGCTGATATATCGACCTGGAAGTACAGAATAACATCACTGTTCTCATACGACTACTGCCATATGAGAACACTGAAATTCCTTAAAGCAGGTGGATATCCGACGCTTCAGTACTCTTCACATCAGCCGCAGGTAATTAACAGAAAGTGGTACTGTGAACTTATAGATGAATATCCGGATATAGTCACTCTCGGATATGATGAATGGAGCACATATTTTAATTACTGTGCTGTCAGACATCCTGATGAATATGAGGCTGTTCCGTTTGTAACTCTTTCCTGGCCGAATATAGGCGGTGAAAATTTCGGAGTAAATCAGAGTGACTATATTTTTGAGAATTTTTATAAGGAAAATTACTATGGAGCAGGACTTTTCCGCAGATTTCCGGAAGGTTTTACTGATGCGGAGGGTATAATAAAGGGAAATGAACGGAAGAAGAAAATTGCTCTTGATTATCTTGAAAAATATGAAAAGAGCAGTGTAAAGAGAGAGAATTTCAGAAGGGACTATGAGGCGGAATATCATCAGCATCCGGACTTTGCCGTGTATTTTTACGGCGGAAAGGATCAGGAACCGGTTCTCGGATGTCCCGCTTCATTCAGAATAAGTCCCGGATGTCTTAACAAGCTGTGTTTCGGCATTTCGCGTGCTCCGAACTGTGCGATGAATATAATGACTGCTCAGATTTCAGCAGATATAACAGACAGTGAAGGGGCTGTTCTGTTTTCCCAGGCAGTTGATATTAATCCTCATACTGAATATTCCAGTATAGCCTTTATTATTCCGGAGGGGGATTATAAAGACAGAGAACTTTTTATAAAAGTAGCTGTCAGAAATAAATTCAGCGGGGTCACTGCAGAAAAAATTATTCCTGTCATGGCAGAGAACGAATAACAACCGTTCTCTGCCTGTGGTACAGGAAGAACAGAAAGGAAAAAAGCATGATAAATGTAATTAAAGAACAGGTGATGAAGATAAAAAAACATCAGTTCCTGTTTGAAGAACTCGTAAAGAGAGACTTTAAGAAAAAATACAAGAGAACAGCACTTGGGATGCTCTGGAGTCTTGTATCACCCCTTATGCAGCTTCTGGTAATGAGTGTGGTATTTACAAATTTCTTCGGAAGAAATGTTCCTCACTATACCATATATCTTTTTGCGGGTAACCTGACGTTTTCATTTTTCAGGGATTCCACATACGGCGGAATGAATTCACTCATGCAGAATTCTAATATTATCACTAAGATTAATCTTCCGAAGTATATGTTCCTGCTTTCCAAAAATGTAGCATCACTTATTAACTTCGGTCTGACACTCCTGGTATTTTTTGTTTTTGCACTTTTTGACGGCATACATTTTTCATTTAATTTTATTACCCTTATCTATCCGATAGCATGTCTGATCGTCTTCAATATAGGCTGCGGTCTTATTCTCTCGGCACTGTTTGTACTTTTCAAGGATATTCAGTATCTTTATGATATCTTTACAATGATGCTTATGTATCTTTCCGCTATTTTCTACTATACAGGCGATTATCCGGAGCACATACAGAAGCTTTTCTATCTGAATCCGGTATATGTGTACATTACTTATTTCAGGGATGTTGTAATCTACGGATATATTCCGGGCTGGAAAACTCATCTGCTCTGTCTCGTTTATGCTGCAATTGCGCTTCTGACCGGAGCACTTATTTATAAAAAGTACAACTATAAGTTTATGTACTACATGTAAGGAGAAGCTTATGAGTAAAATTGAACTTAACAATGTTTCAGTGTCATACATAACCGGAGATTTTTCCACTGTCGGTCTTAAGGATGTTGTCATCCAGAAAATAAAGAGGCAGTACAAGCCAAAGGAATTCACCGCCGTAAAAAATGTTTCCTTCAGTCTTGAGGAAGGCGAACTTCTTGGCATAGTAGGTTCAAACGGAGCCGGAAAATCAACCCTCCTCAAGGTTATATCCGGAATAATGCGCCCTACAACAGGAACTATGGCTGTAAGAGGAAATATAGCTTCTCTTCTCGAACTCGGTACAGGATTTGACGGAGACCTTACAGTAAGGGAAAATACATTTCTCCGTGGTGCGATGCTGGGATATACAAGAGAATTTATGAACCGTACCTATGACAGCATAATAGAATTTGCTGAACTCAGGGAATTTGAGGACAGGCTTTTCTCTCATCTCTCATCCGGAATGAAGTCAAGACTTGCATTTTCAATAGCCTGTCTTGTACATCCTGAGATTCTTATCCTTGACGAAGTTCTGTCCGTTGGTGACGGGGCATTCAGAAAAAAGAGCGAAGCAAAGATGCTCGAAATTATCAAAGGTGGTGCCACAACTCTCCTCGTATCCCATTCCCTCGACCAGATCAGAAGAATGGCCACCAAAGTCCTCTGGCTCGACAAAGGCCAGCAGATTGCATTCGGAGAGACAAAAGAAATCTGCGACCGCTACGCCGAATTCCTCAACGGAAAATAAGCGAAGGTGCAGGCGACCGAAGGGAGTGCAGAGCCCGACCGCAAAGCCCTGCAAAGACAAATAAATTATTTAGTATTTATATCTTATCCAGAAATATTTACAGCTCATGATTACTTAAATCTATTAATATTCTGTTACAAAGCTAATGATTTTGCTATACAATCTATATAATTAACTGTATAATGATAATAATAAAACTGTGCAAATTTTCATTATCAATGTAAACAGGAGGAATAACCCATGAGCAATCTCAGAAAAATAATCTCACTCAGCCTCTGCAGTGCACTCGCACTAACCATGCTTTCAGGCTGTACTGATAAAAAAACTGATAATCCATCATCTGCAGAAAATTCACAGGCAGGGGAAACTGCTGAAAACTCTGCAGCTGAAGAAAACGCAGAAGTCCCTGAACTCGAAGGCTATACCCTTCTCTGGAATGACGAATTCAGCGGTGACAAACTTGATACAACATGCTGGACATACGATCCGCATGAACCTGGCTGGACAAACTCAGAACTCCAGGAATACACTACTTCAGAGGAAAATGTATTCACAAAAGACGGCAAACTTCATCTTAAGGCCATAAAGACAAAGGATGAAAACGGAAATGACTACTACACTTCAGGCAAGATCAAAGGCCAGAACCTTAAGGATTTCATGTACGGAAAGGTAGTTGCAAGTGCAAAGGTACCTGAAGGGCAGGGCCTGTGGCCGGCTATCTGGATGATGCCTACTGATGAACAGTTTTATGGTCAGTGGCCTAAGTGCGGTGAAATAGACATCATGGAAGTGCTCGGAAACCAGACAGACACAGCATACGGAACTGTTCACTACGGTGAACCTCACGCTGAACAGCAGGGAACATATGTTCTTGAAGGCGGCGACACATTTGCATCTGATTTCCATGAGTACTCAGTTGAGTGGGAACCGGGCGAAATGCGCTGGTATATTGACGGCAATCTTTATCATACGGTAAATAGTTGGTTTACAGCAGTTGACGGTGAAGATGACAAGCCGTATCCGGCACCGTTTAACCAGACATTCTTCGTTCAGCTCAATCTTGCAGTAGGCGGCACATGGCCGGGTAACCCTGATGAAACAACTGACTTTGAAAATGCTGAGTTCCTTGTGGATTACGTTCGTGTATATCAGAAGCCTGAGTATGACACAAATGTAACAAAGCCGGAGCCTCATTTCAGAGAGCCTCTTGAAGACGGCAACCTTATCTATAACGGTGACTTTGCAGATGCGGAAGCACTTGATGATGAAGAAAACTGGAGATTTCTCCTTTTTGCTGACGGTGAGGGAACAGCTCAGATTAAAGACGGAGTTCTTGAAGTAAGTGAGACAGCAAAGGGAACAGAAGAGTACTCTGTTCAGATTGTACAGGCTGAGATTCCTCTCCATAAGGGAAACAAGTACAGAGTGTCATTTGATGCAAAGGCTTCTGTAGACAAGAAGATATTCATGTGTATTTCTGCTCCTACAGCAGGCTGGGTTCGTTATCTCCCTGAGAGATTTATCCGTATGACACCTGAATGGCAGACATTCACATACGAATTCGAAATGACAAGAAAAGACGATCCGAACGGCCGTCTTGAATTCAACATGGGTAAGAGAATGCCTCTTGCGGATATGTACTTCCGAAATGTACGCATTGAACAGATTGAAGATTTCACAGGTGACTGCGAAGTAGTGGAAGCAGAATAATTTTTGATTAAAATCCAACAAACAAAACAAAGCCATTTCATACAAAACCTGAGTATGAAATGGCTTTAATTTTATATTAAAAAAGATTACTTAATTACTTCAACACGCATAAGATTTGTTGTACCTGAAACGCCAAGCGGTACACCTGCCGTCAGAACAACAGTGTCTCCGTCTCTTACATATCCTGCCTGCTTTGCTGCATTTGCGGCTTCCATGAAAAGATCATCCGAATTTGTCTTCTCATCAATAACCAGCGGAATAACGCCCCATGACATATTTGTACGTCTTCTTATACCTTCATCCGTTGTACAGCTGATTATCGGAACATCAGGTCTGTACTTTGATATAAGTCTTGCTGTCGCACCACCCTTTGTAACAGTTATTATCGCACTTGCATTAAGATCGTGTGCAGTGGTTACCGTAGCATGAGCTATGGCATTTGCAATAGAGTGATGAATATCTGCTGTAGCCTGTGGCGGCCTGTTTTTGAAACGTGAGCGGTAGTTTATGTTCTTTTCAGTTGTCTCAGCAATAAGTGCCATTGTCTGAACTGATTCGACAGGGTATTTTCCTGCAGCTGTTTCACCTGACAGCATGATTGCACTTGTACCGTCGTATATTGCATTTGCAACGTCGGTTATTTCAGCACGGGTAGGACGCGGATTTGATATCATTGATTCGAGCATCTGTGTTGCAGTGATTACCTGTTTACCTGCATTGTATCCCTTGTGAATAAGAGTTTTCTGAATAGCCGGAATCTGTTCAAACGGAATTTCAACGCCCATGTCGCCGCGGGCAACCATTATTCCGTCTGCAACTTCAAGTATTTCATCTATATTGTCCACACCTTCGAGATTTTCAATCTTGGCTATGATTCGTGCATCAAACCAGCCTAAACTCTGTGTGTATTTTCTGAGGTAATTTATGTCTGCGGAGGATCTTACGAAACTGGCTGCTATAAAGTCATATTTCATTTTTGCACCGAACTCAAGGTCGTTCATGTCAGCTTCACTTATGAAAGGCATGGAGAGCTTAACGCCCGGAACGTTTATTCCCTTGTTATTGGACAGAATGCCACCGTGGATTATACGGCATTCTATATCAGTGGCTGTTATTTTCTCAGCCACAAGTTCAACCACACCGTCATTGATAAGTATTCTGTTTCCTATGGAAACATCCTGAGGGAGCTTTGGGAAGGTTATACTGCCAACCTTGTCAGTACACGGTACGTCACGTGTTGTAAGGGTGTATGTGTCACCGTCCTTAATCTCAACCGGCTTGTCATCGACAAATTTGCGAAGACGTATCTCAGGTCCCTTTGTGTCAAGCATGGTCGCTACAGGAAGGTCAAGCTCCTCGCGGATTCTGCATACCTGTTCATATCTTTTTCTGTGAATCTCATAGTCACCGTGTGAGAAGTTGAAGCGGGCAACATTCATGCCGGCTTTCATAAGTTCTCTCATTATGGAGTCATCATCAGTAGCTGGTCCGACTGTACAGACAATTTTCGTTTTACGCATTTTTTATTCCTCCGTTTTTTCCTTTTATTTTATTATTATGTCCATACTTATTATATTCCATATCGGCTCCAAGGTCAATATTTTGTTAATAAAAAACCTCCGGGGAATCAGAATGCAAATTTTCAAAGCAAACGCAACATGGAAAAATATTCTTGTTGCGTTTATTCTGACTGCAAAAAATTCTTAAAACACATTTTATACAGTTGAGTACCAGGGTTATATCTGTTATAATAGAAACAGGTAAAACAGAACAATAAGGGGGTGGCAGGATTGCTTATAGTTGTAAATACAATATATCAGAGTATGAAACCGTATAGTTTTACTGTATTTAATACAGATAACGGAAAGTTCAGTGAAGCGGGTCTGAACAGTGTTCCTGCTGAGGAATGGCATAACCTGGTTCCTAAAGTTGACGGATATACGATGACGATTTTTGATACTTCAGAGATAAGGTATATTCTTCTTGGAAAGTATAACGGCAGTTATGTAGTGACAAACGGAGACCGTGAGATACGAATAGTATCCGCGGAAAAAATCAGGAACAGCAAACCTGTAAACTGGTATATTGATGAAAATAATAAAATACAGATGGTCGGAGCACAGACTGCTGATTTATCGTTTCTTTTTGAAAATGATACATTTGTATTTACAGAAGACGCGGAAGATTTATCCGGAAGTTCAGCCGGACAGCAGGAAAAGTTTTACGGATATCTGAAGAGTAACCCTGAGATAAACGGTCTGATTAAATTCCCGATAATGACGGGAAGTAAAGATACAGAATATGAAGTACTTTACAAAACAGCAGGGGATACACTTGGCGTGCCTGTTGTCAGAGCATATACCGGTATATATACCGGAAGACCGTGCGTGTTGTCAGTCTTTGAGTATGACGAAGAATTTGACAGTTTCAAAACATTTTACAAGTGTATGATTCAGGAGAATACAACGTTAAGCGGGATATTAAACAAAGTAAATAATCCTGAAGTCTTCACACGGTATCTGATACTTGATTATCTTTTTGCACAGGAAGACCGTCATTACAGAAATCTTGCTGTATGTAATAATTCTGTTTATCCGTTATTTGATAACGGCAGATGTCTTGGCATAGGAGCAGTTACCAGCATTTCAGCCGGTAATCATGTGGCTGTTGAACGTAATATTAAAAACTGGTATGGTTCTGATGGGAATGTACGTAAGATGATTCATGAGTTCAAGAATCTGAAAACAGTAATGCTGCCGCAGTATGAAAATGAATACAGAATTCTTGAAAGAAATTATGAAAAATTAAGGAGGCTTATCAATGAGTGAAACACTGTATGTTTATAATGTAGATACCTATTTCGGAAGGCTCATACGGGACAATAATGAATATCGCTTCATTATAGATGATGACAGTGATATATTCGCTAAAAATGCTATAGATACCAATGCTCTGGACAGACTTGACTCGGAGAAGCTCTATCTGATTATGGTTGATGACAGAGTATGCCCTCCGAACAGATACAATATTGATTCACTGTTAATGAGTTACGGACTCCGTGTTTATGATCAGTGGGAGCTGCTTAAGCGCACATACGGAATGAATGTAAATGACTGCATATGGATGTCGGAAAAGAAAATTGATGCCTCATGGTTCTGGAGTCGTCATCCCCGTTCCAGATATACAAGCAGGGAAAAGATAGATGATTACAGGGAGAAACATGGTTATCCCAGAAAATACGGCAGTCTGAAACAATAACTTATTATAAAAAAAGCTTCCTGATTTCTCACAGGAAGCTTTTTAAGTTATCTGTTATTATCCAAGGAATATTTTTCTGACAGCAATAAAGTCAAGGATGTTTACATATCCGTCTTTGTTTATGTCAGCTGAAGGACACTCGGATGCAGGTATCTGGCTGAGAATTACCTGCATTATTTTGATAAGGTCTGCAGTAGTGACAACTTCATCGTCATTTATGTCACACTCCATAGGGTCAGAAACAATGTAAGCCGTTGTTGTTCCGGCTGGTGCGGAAGTAGTGATATCCGGCTGTTCTGTAACCGGAGGGACAGTTGTAACTGATGGTTCTGTTGTAGTATCTGCAGTAGTTTCGGATACAGTCGGTTCTGAAGTAACTGCAGGTGTAGTAACGGAAACTTCGGAATCAGCAGATGCTTCGATAGTCCATAATGAATCCGGGATATTGAAGGAATGAGATTCTCCGGTCTGACTGATATCTGCAAGTTCATTAATTGTTAAATTAAGTTCTGCCGTTCCTGATTTCTTTGCTTCAAAATCGAGTTTTACGGCATTTCCGTTTAATGTAACAGGGGAATTGCTTATAAAGGCAATTTTGATAACACCCGGTTCAGATTCGTTTATTTCACATAATGCACCTTCAAAGAGCTCGCATGGTGTTCCGGACTTGAATTCAAGAACGGAGGTGTCGTATTTTACGGTGAAAATACCGTTAGTTATACCGGAATTCTCTGATATACTGATATATGCACTGTTTTTTTCTGATTCTGATGCAGTAATTTCTACTGCCGGAGAAGAAACTGTATTTGCCTTTACCGGTACAGATGCAGACTGCTCAGGAACATAATAACTCAAAGTGTTTCCGTCTTTATCTATATTATCAAGTTCGTTTGCAGTTAAGTTTATTTTTGCTGTGCCTTCTTTTTTGCACTTGAATACGATTGTGGCTGCAGTGCCTTTATTAGTGATTGTTTCGTTGCTTAAAAAGGCTATTTTAATGATACCCGGTTCACTTTCGTTTATTTCAAAAAATGCATTTTCAAAAATACTTCCGCTTGTTCCGGATTCGAATTCGAGAAGGGAAGTGTCATACTTCATGGTGAAAACACCATTTGTTATTCCCGGGTTCTCTGAAATATCAAAAGATATTTCTATATTATCATCAGTCTGGTCTTTGAGTCCGAAAATAAATTCAGGAGCAGGCTCAGCTAAAGAAATTCCGATATTTTTTGCCGGAACATCTTTTTCTGTACCATCAGCATCCAGTGTTATAAGTTCATCAACATTAAGCGTAAACAGGTCAGAAGTATCAGCTGCCTCTACGGTTAATGAAGTGAAGGACAGTTCTGCAATATACTCTGAGATTGTAACTGCCTTTGCTGAAGCGAAGCATATAACGATTTTTCCGGCTGTCTGTGTGTTCACTACATTCATTGTGCCGGAAAGAGCTTCATTCAGAACAATACTTTCATCAATTTTGATTTTTTCCGGATTGTATGTAACAGTAAACATTCCGTTTGTGGCAGAAAGTTCCTCGCTTACATGAATTCTTACCTTTCCCTCTGAAACGGCAACAGCCTGAACAGCAGTTTCATCCGGAAATGATGTCCTGTAGGAAATGAAGCCTGTGCATGCAAGGGAAAGTGCAGTTATAACGGATATAATTTTTTTCATTACGGATTCTCCTTATACTGCTGTTATTCTGTCTCTGTAACGCCGGCAATCTTTCTGAGAAGTTTTAATGCATCAGCGCTGTTTACAGAACCGTTTCCGTCAACATCAGCGGCTTTGAGAGTTTCATCTGAAAGTTTGTATGAGCCTACAAGATACTGAAGAATGCATCTTACATCTGAAGTTGTGATTTTTCCGTCGCCGTTCGCATCACCGCTTCCTCCGGCAGGGGTCTGAACAGTTGTTGTAACAGCTGAAACCGCAGTAGTTACAACATTAGTTGTTTGGGCTGTTGTTACAGATGTAACAGCTGAAGTTGCCGGAGCTTCGGAGGTTACTGAAGAAACCGCTGTTGTTACAGGTGCTTCGGAAGTTACTGATGAAACCGGAGGCGCAGCTGTAACTGCCGGTGTTGTAACAGGTGTCGAAGGTGTCTGTGAAGCAGGGGTAACGCTCAGATCTACGATACCATATTTTGTGTATCCTTTATTCTTGTAAAAACGGATAGTTGAAACTCCTGCTGTGTCAATGGTATAATTCTTTAATTTTACTATATTTTCAGGAGTAAGGAGTATTTCGTCACTCAGTTCGCCGTCTTTGTATATGGACAAAGTTTCTTCAGCATTCTGCTTTTCGCTGATAAGACCAAGACTGAAGGTTACAGCATCAAGCTTTTCAACGTTAAAAGATACGCCGGCCCCTTCATTGTATGATCCGTCCCCCATTATAAATCCAAGAGTATAATCCTGACCGTTCATGGTGAATTTTGTAAACTGGTCTGTGTCAGTGTAGAATTCCGTGCGGAAAGAATCATAGTTTGAAGCAACTAATTTCTTTGCAGATTCCTGTTCAGGGACACTGTATGAATTTTTCGGAGCAAGTTCATCAGCTATGATATTTCCCAGTGCATACTGTGAATAGCTTTCATCACGATAAACACGCATGGTTTTTGCAGATGAAACATCAACAGTAATTGTTTCTATTGGTTTCTGATAGGAGAGTTCAATAGTTCTTTCCTGTTCGCCGTCCAGATATATATATAGATTAGCAGATGATGTTCTGGAATTGTCAACGTGACCCAGATCAAATGTGATTGTTTTAAGATTTTCTACATTGAATGATGCAGCAGCACCTTCATTATATGATCCGTCACCGAGTATCAGTCCCTGATAATATGTACGTCCCTGCATATTGAAACTGATAGCACTGCTGATGCCGTCATATGTTTTGGTGCGGTAGGTGTCATACAGACTTCCGACAAAAGAAGCAGAGTTTTTATATTCAGGAATGCTGTATGAATTTTTCGGAACCAGTTCCTCTGTTTCTATATTTCCCAAAGCATACTGAGAGTAACTGCCGTCACGTTCTATACGGAGTACTTTTGCCGCTGAAACGTCAATACTGTAATCTTCTCTTATTGGCTGATTCTGAGTCAGTTTGAATTTGTCAACCGGTTCATTGTCAAGATAGACTGTAAAAACAGCTTCGTCTGATCTGCTGTTATCTACATGCCCTAAATCAAAAGAAACAGTTTTCAGATTTTCAACGTTAAGTGAAAATGCTGCATTTTCATTGTATGAACCATCCCCCATGACAATGCCCTGATAATATGATCTTCCGTTCATGTTAAATGAGAGAGCCGAGGAAGATCCGTCAAATACACTTGTTCTGTAGCTGTTGTAGATATCCTTTACAAAGGAAGATGATGTTTTGTACTGAGGTGTCTGATATGTAATCTCCGGTGAAACATCATCAAAGCAAATATCTGCGAGAGCGTATTTTGAATAATTTCCGTCGCGGACAATACGGAGTGTGGATGCACCTGAGACATCCAGTTTATATTCCTGAAGAGGTTCGTTCGGAGTGAGAACCAGTCTGTCTTCGAGAACATTGTCAAGATAAACTGAGACTTCAGTATTTGACAGCTGGCTGTTGTCAACATGACCGAGAGTCATGGATATATTATTTACGTTTTCTACATTGATTGAAAGAGCAGCATTGTCATTATAGCTGCCGTCGCCCATAACAATACCGCTGCTGTATGTTCTTCCCTGCATACGGAATGAATTTTCAGCGTTGGTTCCATCATACTTTTCGCAGCGGTAGCTGTCATATATGCTGTCAACAAATGAAGCTGATGTTTTATATTCCGGAGAAGTGTACGTCTTAACACTTTCAGAATCTGCCGATATATCCGCAAGAGCGTATTTTGAATAATCGCCAGTTCTTACTATACGCATAGTTGAAGCTTCTGAAACGTTGACGGAGTATCCTTCAACTATAGGTTCATTTTGTGTAAGAGTTATTATGTCTTCTACTGTCCCGTCGAGATATATAGTGATTTCAGTGGAACTGGAGCTTGTATTATCTACATGTCCGAGTGAAAAAGTAACAGAGCTCAGATTTGATACGTCAAATGTAATTTCTGCACCGTCGTTATATGAACCGTCCCCCATAACTACACCCTGTGAATAGGTTCTTCCGTTCATATTGAAGGTTTCTGTTTCATTGTTGTATATTTTGCAGCGTGTATTTCCTGTTGCAGAACTAAGAAGTTCCGATGAAGCAGAAGCTTCCACAGCAGATATGCTGTTGTAATCTAAGGGAGTATATGCTGACATTGTTCCAGTAAATGTCATACCGGCAGCGAGACTGAAAGCCATAACACCTAATAATTTTTTCCTGAATAAATTCAAAATTATCACACCTTATCATAAAAATATTTTAAGATTATTCTACTACATTTGTTTCTGATTTGTCAAGAAAATACTGTAATCTGATAAATATCTGGTAAAACCAATAAATTATTGTCACGAAAACAGCTTTTAACCGTTTTTTCTTATAAAATCATTTTTGAAACCACAAAACAATCCCGTACAGCAAATCTTACTCTGCTGTACGGGGGTCTGTGGGAAAAATATTATGCTTTGAATACTGCTCTTACAAAGTTGTAGATATGTGCGTGGATACTGTTGTCGCCGTGGTATCCGCCGTTTACATAGTGCCAGATATGAGGCACACCGTTCTTTGTGAAGTTGTTGTGGTAATTTTCAGGGTTTGAGTAAACGATTGTATCGTTGCTTCCGGCTGTGATGAAGAGAAGTGATGGTGCTTCTTCTTCAGAGTTCCACTTGAATGAACCTGTAACACCAGGTGCAGGACAGATAGCACCGACATAACCGAAGAGGTCAGGACGCTTCATTCCGATGAGGAGGGCTTCGCGTCCGCCCATTGAGAAGCCTGTAATGGCAGTGTTTTCTCTGCCTGTCTTTACACTGTATGTCTTTTCAATGTGAGGCATGAGATCCTTTGTGAGGTCATTAATGAAGTTGTCATAAGCTGCATTGTTTGCATCGTCCATTGCTGAACAGTTTTCCTGAGTAGCACTGGAGTAGATGTAAGGGAATACAACAATCATATCTTCTGCACTTCCGTCAGCAATAGCGTTTCCGATAATCTGACGGGTGTACATTGTATCGTTGCCCTTGATAATCATTCTGTCCTGGTTTTCCCAGTATCCGTGCATTACATAGAGTACAGGGTACTGCTTGTCTGTTGAGTAGTTTGCAGGGAGAAGAATGTTGTATGGCTTGTTGCGGTTACATGTTGTCGAGTAGTATGTGCCTGCCTTAACAGTACCGTACTGAACACCTGCTTTTTCCTGCTTTGAATCTGCTGTTTCAAATTCTGAAACCTTTACTGTAGGTGTGTATTCTGAAATTGTACGCATAGGTTTCTTTTCAGGCTCCGGAGGAGTATTGTCCGGGAATTCGCTGATAGCACCAAGGAGATACTTCTGAAGGTTGAGAGCATCTGCAGCGTTTGTCTCTGTGCTCTTGTCAACGTCTCCGTTTGTCTGAGCTGATTTGTTCTTAAAGCCTTCAATAAGTCCGCTCTTGAGAAGAACAAGGTCTGCTACTGTAATTTTGCTGTCAAAGTCAAGGTCTCCTTTAATCTTTGTTGTCGGAACAACTGTTGAAGTCGGTCCGTCAATCTTTGTTCCTGCTACCGCAATTATTACTTCGTCAATGTAGAAATTGCATGTTTCTTCTGTTGTTTCAAATACAAGTGTAAGGTTTGAAGCACCCTCAGGAATCTTGTAGTTTGTATTTGCAAGCTGAACATATTCGCCGTTGTTTGCACTTGTCTGAGCGACCATGTCATAGTTTGTTTCACCGTTGAGGTCATACTGAAGCGTCATCTTGAATTCACATGCATCAGGACCGTCAAGTTCAGCAAAACAAGCACTGAATGAATATTCGTTACCCGGTACAAATGTTGTAGTGCTGAGTGAAAGCTGGGCACCGTTCCATGCATCCGAACGTTCTGAAATTACAAGAGCTTCGCTTCCCTTGTAAGGGAATCTTCCGCTTGGTCCTATAGTACAGCCGCCGCGTGCTTCGAATGCACTGATATCACTTTCCATATCATAATGATAGTAATATCCGTTTGCATCAGGTTCAGCCGGTTTGGCTGGTTCTCCGCCACCGCCGTAAACAGGGTTGTTTCCGTCGCCCCATTCTGACTGCGGGAGAAGCTTGATGAGTTCGTTATATGCAAGCTTAGGCTGATGGTTACTGTCGAAGAGAAGTGCGTTGGAACCTGCACTAAGCCATGAGTTTGCGTCGTTAGGACCCCATACCTGTACAAGTGTTACCTTACCCTGACCGGCTTTGTTTGCCTTGTTGTGATCAACAGCATGCTGGTAAATGGCCTTGTACTTGGTTGCCTGATCCTGAAGTGAATATTTACCGTTTTCAAGTGAAATATCAAGTTCTGTGACCTGAACGTCACATCCGATTGCAAGATAGTCATCCATCGCCTGAAGGTAATCCACTGTGCCTGCAAAGCCTGTCGCGTTGGCAGGTACGTGTGACTGCATACCCACACCGTCAAGGAGACCCTTTCCGTAGAGATCCTTTGCAAGTGCCATGATAGCCTGCTTCTTACCGTTAGCCATGTATTCGTTATAGTCGTTGTAGTAGAGGTCACAGCCTGCAGGTGCATACTGTCTTGCATATTTGAACGCCAGTTCAATAAAGCTGTTGTCTCCGTAAACCTGTGTCCATGGTGAGGCTCCGTTACCGTAACCGCCTGTTCTTGGTCCGCCGTTGCTGTCATTCATACATTCGTTGGCAACGTCGTATGCATACAGGTTGAGGTTCGGATACTGTGTTTTGAAAGCATTGAACATATTCTTGATATAGCTTTCAAGACGCTTGTTCATTACATCCTTGCTTACCCATGCTCCGCTGTCATTGAATCCCTGCTTGAAGAACCACTGCGGTGTCTGACTGTGCCATACAAGAGTATGACCACGGAAGCCCATTCCGTTCTTTGAACACCAGTCTGCAATGGCAGCACAGCTGTTGAGTGATACATTGATATTTGTGTCTGTACTTCCGTTCTTTACGAGCGTTGCATCAGGCTTTGTTTCGTTTTCGCATTCGATACTGTTGAAGTCTTTCAGATACTCTGCTGTGATAGTTGAGTTCTTAACTGTACCGCCGTTGAGAATATTACCAACTCTGAAGTAGTTGGCAAATTCATCCTTAAGACCGTTTCCTGCAGCTGAAACAACACTGCTGCTGTATTTTTTTCCTTCAACTGTGAAGTCATCGAACCAGAAATCACATGTGCTGTCTGTTGTAATCTTTACAATAAATTCTGAAGCACCTTCAGGAGCTCTGAACTTTCCTTCGAGCTCTGTCCACTGACCTGATGATGCTGAACCTTCAGCGATTACTGTATCTTCCCAGGTTTCTCCGTCAGAAAGAAGATAAGACATGGAGAGCCTGAAGTTTTCGAGGTTTCCGCTGCTGTGCTTAACGAAAACACTGTAACTATAGTTTCTTCCGCCCCAGAGCCACAGACCCTTTGCTGAACTTGCACCGTCCTCAGGTGTAAGACGATTTGAAACACGCATGCTTCTTGTTCCGTTATGCGGGTTCTGCTCGTCGGCTGTAAGTTCTGTCAGATCACCGGCATTGCACCAGCCTTCGTATTCGACGTCAAAGTTGTTTGCTACACAGACAGCTTCTGCACTGAGCTGCTGAACTGATGACTCAGGAAAAGCACTGAGTGTACAAGCAGTAACTGCTATTGCCGAGAGTGCAGCACATGCTTTTTTAAAATTATACATAGCAATCCTCCTGTTATGAGAGATAAAAATTTGTGTAGAATGAAAATGAATATTTATATTTTTTTGTATGTTTTATGTATTACAATTGTATCACAAATTTGTTATGCATATCAACTCATATTCTGAACAAAAAGTGGAGAAAATAAATGTGGATTTAACAAAAGCTGTTGTTTTGCACAGTTTTTATGGACACGTCTTTGTAATAATGCTTAAGAATTTGTTCGTATGTTTTCCCTTCAAGAGCCATGGAATTTGCTCCGTACTGACTCATTCCCACCCCGTGCCCGTATCCGCGTGTTGTTATGGAGAATTTATTGTCATTTGTCAGACAGATATCGAAAACAGCGGAGCGTACGGACAACAGGTCGCGAAACTCCATTCCTGTAATTTGTACGCTGCCGGCTTTTAAATTCGTCACTGTACCGGAACTGCTTCTCTGAATTTCTGAAAACCACTCTTTTGTGTCTGAAGAAAATTCTGCATCTTCATATTTTGAAGAGATTCGTGCCTTTATCTCTTCGGGCGTAAAGATATATTCCTCTTCAAATCCCGGAGCATTTTTATCACTGCTGCTGTCACATGGAACAAGGTAGCTGAGATTTACTCCCCATATGTTTTCCGCACTTTCGGTAGTTCCGGATGACATGGAATGAAAAGCAGCTACTATCGGCTCGTCCTCGTACACAAGTATCAGGTCACATACTTCATCTACAGCGGCTGAGACTTTTCCGTAGTACTCTTCGTAGTTGTCTCCGTAATATTCCTTTATCTCACTGCTGGTGAAAAATGCCTGGTACTTTGAAGGGTCGTCGGAAAAATCCGCATCCTTAAGTGAACTGTCGTTCTGGCTGTGCATTTTCTGATATAGTGCGTATGTATGTGAGGCTACAGCCTGGGCTTTAAGTGCTTCTTCGCAGAATGTTGCCGGCATTTCCGCACATACTGCACCGATTATATATTCTCTGACAGGGATTTCTGTAAATTGTCCGCTTTTTATATCAAGCACGGAGAAAAACTGCTCTTCAGAGGAATCAGGAGAAGACTGGTCTGTCTCAGGTGTTTCAGTGTCAGATTTTGTTTCAGACACAGAACATGTTACGTTCTGTATGTCAGGCATATTGCTGAGCGAAAGTGCAGGAATACCTATTACTGACAATGCGAAAACAGCGGATATTTTTAATATGTAACTCAACTTGTCATCATACCTTTCCGGTTATTTTGTAGAGTGTTCCAAAAATCATTGCCATAAGTCTCTGTAAAAAGTGGAATACGTGTAAGTGTTTTGTGTTATATTGACATTACAGCTATAAATGGTGTACAATTATAAGTATAAAATAAATGCAGAGAGGATGA
The DNA here is from genome assembly GCA_030533325.1 of Oscillospiraceae bacterium. Classification (GTDB taxonomy): domain Bacteria; phylum Bacillota; class Clostridia; order Oscillospirales; family Ruminococcaceae; genus HUN007. The sequence goes on along the minus strand of JAUNJJ010000006.1, from coordinate 36,274 downwards.
GTTTTATGAACAGAAAAGAATTTTCTTCTGTTGGAAGTTTATGCAATAAATTAAAGGAATATTCTGCTGTTGATCCTTCTCTTTATGAAAAATTTCATGTTAAGAGAGGTTTAAGAAAGTCAGACGGTACGGGTGTTACAGCAGGTATTACCAAGATTTGCAACGTACACGGATATCTTATGAATGAAGGCGAAGTTGAACCTATTCCGGGTGAACTTATTTACAGAGGATACAATATCAATGATCTTGTTTCAAATGTTGAAAAAGAAGGTCGTTACGGTTTTGAAGAAGTTGTATACCTTCTCCTTTTCGGAAACCTTCCGTCAAAGACAGAACTGGAATCATTCCGAAAATATCTTGCCGAAAGCAGAGAACTTCCTGATAACTTTGCAGAGGATATGATACTCAAGGCCCCTTCAAGAAATATCATGAACAAGATGTCACGTTCGGTTCTTGCTCTTTATTCATATGATGATAACGGTGAGGATACAAGTCTTGAGTCAGAAATGAACAAGGCGGTTAATCTCATTGCCAAACTGCCTGTTATTATGACTTTTGCATATCAGGTTCAGCAGAGACATTACTATAACAAGAGTATGATTATCCATCCGTGCAGAAATGAAGAGGGAACAGCTCAGACTATTCTTTCACTTCTCAGAAGAGACAGGGAATATACTCCTGAGGAAGCGCATCTCCTCGATATCCTTCTTATGATCCACGCTGAACACGGCGGCGGAAACAATTCCACATTCACATGCCGTGTGCTCACATCATCAGGTACTGATGCTTATTCTGCCTATGCTGCTGCAATAGGTTCCCTTAAAGGACCCAAGCACGGCGGTGCCAACATTAAGGTTGCCCAGATGATGGATGACTTCAGAAACAATATTTCAAACTGGGAAGATGATACTGAAGTATCGAATTATATCAGAAAAACAATTCTCAGGGAAACAAACGACGGAAGCGGACTCATTTATGGTATGGGACATGCAGTATATACACTTTCAGACCCAAGAGCTGTTATTCTGAAGAGAAAGGCTTTTGAACTTGCACAGGGTACTGAATTTGAAAAGGAATTCATGCTTATTGATGCTATCGAAAGACTTACGCCTCAGGTATTCCGCGAGATTAAGGGTGAAGGCAAGACAATCTGTGCCAATGTTGATCTTTATTCAGGTTTTGTTTATAAGATGCTTGGCATTCCGCATGATCTGTTCACACCTCTCTTTGCAGTGGCAAGAATGGCAGGATGGTCTGCTCATCGTATGGAAGAAATGATGACAGGCGGACGTATAATAAGACCTGCTTATAAGGCTGTTGCCGGAAAGCGTGAATATACAGATATAGAAAACAGATAATATGTTTTAAAAGTTAAGCAGCAGTGTATTCCATCAATCTGATTATGAAATACACTGCTGCTTTAAAAATAAAAAAACACTTGTTCAGATTTTGTGAACAAGTGAGATTTTTGTTATTTAAGCCCGCAGCATTTTTTGAATTTTTTTCCGCTTCCGCATGGACACGGTGAATTTGGCGGGATTTTTCCGGCTTTCGCAGGCTTTGTACAGATGTTACGTTTTGGTGCAGATTCCGGAGAACCAACAAATCCTTTAAGTGCCTTAAATCCGTCAGCTGAAAGTTTTTCTTCAAGGATTTTCATAAGAGCAGGGGAGGCGTCCCTGAGATCCGAGTAAATTTCATCGCGTATAAACTGCTTTAAATCAGATGTACTTAGTGCCCTGTTTACAAAATCTGAAATAAGAGTCCAGAGGAAAGGGTAGTACTTTATAAAATCTGCTGTCTGAACAGTATTTTTTAAGAGTATATCAAAGAGAGTCATTTTTGCATCGAAAACAAGATACCTGAGATTATCTTTGTCATCGGAATATGATGCAAATCTGAGCTTTGCAGTTCTTATAGCGAAAACAGTAAGCGGATTTACGTCGTTTGAGTAAAGTATGAGAGAAGTTTCAAGTTCGGCAGCGGCATTCTGAAAATCTCTGTCATCAGGAAGGGCAGGAATGTATTCTGCCATGATATTTATTATATGATTTGCGGTTTCTGAAAAAGTTCTGTCATTAGGTGTTCCGGCGAGGAAGGTAAGAATTTTTATAAAAAACCGTTTCTTTATTGCTTCAGGATGTGAAACGATGTATTCTCTGATGAAATCAGAACTTATATCAGCCTTTTTGCCGTGAATACTGCAGTCACCGATCATTGCATAAAGCATAGCGATGCACATGGCTGCTGCATCCGAACCGGATTTTTCTTTTTCTATTGTTTCGGGCAGGATTTCTGAAAGAAGTTTGTGTTCTTCCGAATCAAGAAGATGTTCTGCAAACTCCTGTATAAGTTCAGGCGAAGGCGGACCTGCTTCGAGACATTTACGATACTGGACGGTGGCCTTTTTACCCCATTTTCTTTCGGCGTATGCTTCAGCAAGAAGACGGCTCAGCTCAGGATCTGTTTCTGTAACAGGAGAGCTCTCGAGAAGTTTAACTGCCTTGCCCGGATTTCCGCTTTCGAGATATGCAGAAGCTTCAGCACATAGCTTTTTGGCGTTTTCGGATATATTGTCCGAAAGAACAGTACATTTAGCCATTGGGTACTTTCCTTTCTGTAAATAATAAAAATAAAGGAGTTAAAAAATATGTCAAAAACATTGTATATATCAGATCTTGACGGTACACTGCTTGACAGCAGTGCTTCAGTTCCAGATACAACAGTTCGTGTACTGAATGAATTGATTTCATCAGGCGGATACTTCAGCTTTGCTACAGCCAGAACAGCTGTTACAGCAGTTCCGGTAACCAGAAAGATAAACATAAATGTACCGGTTGTTCTGATGAATGGTGTATGTGTCTATGATACGGTAAAAAAGGAATATGTAAAAACAGAACGGATACCTGATAAATCATTTGAAGAAATGAACAGTGTTCTGAAGAAATTCAGTCTTTCCGGATTCCTGTTTACCATAAATGATGGCGTTCTTGAAACATATTATGAAAACCTTGACTCTGAAAGTGCCCGGAAATTCTATACGGAGCGTAAGCAGAGATACGGAAAAGCTTTTTTAAAGACTGATGATTTTATGAAATGTGCTGACAGGAATGCTGTATACTTTTCGGTTACTGACAGAAAAGAAAAACTTGAACCCGTGTACAGCCTGATGAAGAATATCAGCGGTCTTCATATTGATTTTTACCGTGATGTATACAACGATGAATTCTGGTATATGGAAGTGAGTTCAGCGGCTGCCTCAAAGTACAATGCAGTTATGTTTATCCGGAAAAAATACGGATTCGGCAAGGTAATCGGTTTCGGTGATAATCTTAACGATCTGCCGCTTTTCAGAGCATGTGATGAAACCTATGCTGTTGAAAATGCAGGACCGGAAGTGAAAGAAGCTGCCAGCGGAATCATTCCTTCAAATACAGATAACGGTGTAGCTGTAAAAATCTGTGAGTTATTAAAAAAGCCGCTTTGAAAATCTGCGGCAGATAAGCGTTTCCGAGGTGATTCGAACACCCGACCTACCGCTTAGGAGGCGGTCGCTCTATCCTGCTGAGCTACGGAAACATATAAAAATTTGACTTACATAATAATTATACCACAGACCTGAAAAAATTACAATACTTTATTTTAAAAAGTTCATTTATGATTGTACAAAGTCCGGAAATTATGATATAATTAAAAGTGCGCTGATATTTACAGAAAGGACAGCTTGAAATGAACGGTGAAAAATATTCATTTGAAAAATTATCTGATACGGTATGGGTGTGTGCGAGTGAAGACCACCGGTTTGGTACAGATGCGTTTTTACTGACTGACTTTACAAATTACAGGAAAAATGACCTTGTGTGTGAGCTTGGGACGGGCTGCGGGATAATATCTCTGATAATGTCCCGTGAAAATGCTCCGTCAAAAATCTATGCAGTTGATATACAGGAAAATGCAATCGAACAGCTTAAGCTTGGAATCGAAAAAAGCAGTCTTACAAATATAATTCCGGTTTGTGCTGATCTTAAGGAGCTGTGGGACGATGCGCCTCTCGGAAGATGTTCGCTCGTTGTCTGCAATCCGCCGTACAAGGCTGCAAATGCAGGGATAGAGAGTGCTCTTACTTCCCAGCGTATTGCACGGCATGAGGTGCTGTGTGACATAAACGACGTCTGCCGTGCGGCAGCGAAGCTTCTGAAGTTCGGAGGCAGGCTGTGTATGTGCAACAGACCTGAACGCCTTGCAGATGTTATCGCTGCAATGAGGGAAAATGATATAGAGCCTAAGCTTCTGAGATTTGTAAGCAATACACCTGAGCAGGCTCCGTGGCTTTTCCTTGTTGAAGGAAAAAAAGGCTCAAAGCCGTACATGAGGGTTGAAAAGCCGCTTTATATGCAGGGGGAAAACGGCTATTCTGATGAAGTAAGGAAAATATACAGACTTAACAGTGATGAGAGGAATTGATAATATGCCGGGAACACTTTATGTACTTGGAACACCTATCGGAAATATATCTGATATAACACTCAGAGCACTCGACGTTCTGAGTGAAGTTGATTTTATAGCTGCTGAGGATACAAGAGTAACGCTTAAACTTCTGAACAAATATGATATAAAGAAACCGCTTGTCAGCTACCACGATCACAGTTCAAAACTGTGTGCGGAAGGAATAATAAACAGGCTTTCAGCAGGGGAGAACGGTGCTGTGGTGACAGATGCAGGCATGCCGTGCATATCTGATCCGGGAGAGGGTCTTGTCCGTCTCTGCTATGAAAATGATATTCCGGTCAAAGTAGTTCCGGGTCCGAGTGCAGTGGTTTCTGCACTGGCGATATCGGGTCTTGATACTTCAAGATTTTCATTCGAGGGATTTCTTTCAGTTACAAAAAAACAGAGAATCGCCCATCTTGAAGAGGTAAAGAATAACAGGAACACAATGATATTCTATGAAGCTCCCCACAAGCTTGTGCCTGCGCTGAAGGATATGCTTCAGTATTTCGGGGACAGGCGTATTTCTCTCTGCCGTGAACTTACCAAGGTTTACGAGGAGGTAATAAGATGTACTATTTCTGAAGCGATACAGTATTATGATGATAAGTCACCTAAGGGCGAGTATGTACTGGTAATTGAAGGCGCCCCTGAAAGTGAAGAACCTGAATGCACACTTGAACAGGCTGTTGAGATGGCACGTGAACTGGTTGCCGGAGGTGAAAAAACCATATCGGCATGTAAGAAGGTTGCTGCGGAAACAGGTTACCGCAAGAGTGAACTTTATCAGCTTATAAATTCAGAATAAAAATAAAGGCAGAACCTTTCACGTGGTTCTGCCTTTTTGTATCAGTAATCTCCGGAGGTGTCCTCCACAAGAGTAAATTCTATTTCTATGTTGGTCTGCTTTGAAGTGTCCTTTTCATCCACTCTTACAGCTTTTGCGTGTACTTTGTCACCGGCTCCCTTGCCGTGACTGCGTATAGCATTCATAAAGGAGTCGTAGTCAACTACTTTGTCGCCCTCTACCTCGACTATGATATCGTGTTCTTTAAGACCTGATTCTGATATGTCACATGACTCATCCATGGAATCAATAAACAGTCCCTGCGGAAGACCTGCAGCCTCTGCCTGATCTTTTGTAATTTCATAGAAGGTTATACCTACCTTGAATCGTCCGCTTATATGTCCGTTGGCTATCAGTTCCTCAATTACGGGTTTGGCATCGTTTATTGTAATAGCAAAGCCGAGACCTTCATAGCTTGAGCTTACATATTTTGATGAGGTTATGCCTATAACCTGACCGTACATATTTACGAGTGCTCCGCCTGAGTTTCCCGGGCTTATGGCTGCATCTGTCTGAATGCAGTTCATTTCATGACCGGTCTGGTCGCCTCTGATCATTCGGTTTATACCGGATACATAGCCGCCGGATATACTTCCGTGGAGACCACCCGGATTTCCTATCGCCATAACCTGTTCACCCTGTATTACTTCATCAGAGTTTCCGAAAGATGCAGGTTTAAGGATGCTTTTCCCGGGATTTATTTTTATTATTCCTATATCGGTTTTTGAGTCATATCCTATTATTTCGGCATCAAATACAGTTTTGTCACTCAGAGATACTTTTGGATTCCTGCCTGTATTTATGACATGGGCGTTTGTAACTATATATCCGTCTTCAGAAAGAATTATACCGGAGCCGCTGCTTACCGGAACCTCTGAACTTTCTCCGAAACAGACAATCTCAACTACCGAAGGACTGACAGCTTCACATATACCTGCAGGTGTGAATTTTCCGTCTTCATCAGTGAGTTCTTCAGTTCCCGGCCGCCCGTTAAGACCAAGTATAACAGTTGTTTTGGTTTCAGGAGAATAGAAACCTTCCTTAAGGTTAAAGACTCTTGAAATAATGCAGTAAGCAGAAAATACAAGAATCAGGAAAATGGTAAATAAAGCAATGAATACTGATGGCTTTGAAAGTTGTTCATCAGGTTCTGAAAACCTGTTTTTGTAATCTGTGCTGCATTTGAATTTTTCCGGTTCATAAATACGAAAATCTTTTTCAAAAATGTTTTGTGAACTGTCCTGAACCGTTTTGCTGTCATTTTTTTCTTCAGCGTCAAAGCTGTTTAACTGTGCCATATATATCCTTTCATTCTGTCTGGTTTTTTTCAGGTTCGTTAAGTTCAAACTTATATCCTACACCCCATACGGTTGTCAGTGACCATTGTTCAGAAACACCTTCAAGTTTTGCCCTGAGTCTTTTTATGTGTACATCAACAGTTCGTGAATCTCCGTAATATTCAAATCCCCAGACTTCATCAAGAAGCTGGTCGCGTGTGTATACTCTGTTGGGATTTGATGCCAGATAGTAAAGAAGTTCAAGTTCTTTTGGCGGAGTGGATGTTACAGTGCCCCCTATTTTCAGTTCATACTGGGAAAGATTTACTGAAAGTTTATCGTAGGAAACTTCTTTGATATCAGTGTCGCCTGACTGGCTGGTCCGGCGGTAGACTGCTTTGATTCGGGCCATTACTTCCTTGATATCAAACGGTTTGACTATATAGTCATCCGCTCCGAGTTCGAATCCAAGTACCTTGTCAAATGTTTCGCTGTCTGAGGTGATTATTATCAGAGGTACGTTTGATTTGCGACGAATCTCCCTGCAAATCTGCCATCCGTCGGTATTTGATATGGTTATATCAAGAAGTACAAAGTCCGGTTTCAGTGCACTGAATTTTATCATTGCCTCTGCACCGTCATTTGAAAGAATAACATTGCAGTTTTCTTTTTCAAGAGCGGATCTGAGAACAGTACATGTGTTTTTATCCTCATCTATAATGAGGACTTTTTCCAGTGGCATTTTTGTTTCTTCTCCTTTTTGTTAATTTTTTATGATAAAAATGTTTATAATTTTATTATACAATATTAACGAATTATGTACAAGCGAAAAAATGCACAAATAACTTTGCGGCTATTAATAAAAAAGATACATTATAAACAGATAAATGCACACTTCATGGTATATGTCCACTGTGGAAAATTTGCTTTGTGAATAATGCAAGAATATTTCTTTAAAGCGGATTGGCTTTTATGTGCAAATATACAAAGTTTATGAAATGTATGCGAAACTACTTGATTTTTCTTCCCAAGTTGATAAAATATAATTAGCACTCAAACATGATGAGTGCTAACGAGCTAAGCAATCAATTTAAAACCGGAAGGTTCCGGAAGGTTTTTAATTTAAGGAGGAAATAAAAATGACAATCAAACCACTTTCAGACAGAGTCGTTGTCAAGATGACTGAAGCAGAAGAAACAACAAAGAGCGGAATTATTCTTACAGGTTCTGCAAAGGAAAAGCCACAGGTTTTTGAAGTTGTAGCAGTAGGACCTGGCGGAGTTGTTGACGGAAACAAGGTTGAGATGTACGTTAAACCAGGTGACAAGGTACTTACAAGCAAGTACTCAGGTACAGAAGTTAAGGTTGACGGAAATGAATACACAATTCTCAGACAGGAAGACATTCTTGCTGTTGTGGAATAAAATAATGATATAAGATATATAAAGGAGTTTTAGTTATGGCAAAGGATATTATTTACGGCGAAGAAGCCAGAAAAGCACTTCAGGCTGGTATAAACAAGCTTGCAGATACAGTTAAGATTACACTTGGTCCTAAGGGCAGGAACGTAGTCCTCGACAAGAAGTTCGGTGCTCCTCTCATCACAAATGACGGCGTTACAATAGCAAAGGAAATCGAACTCGAAGATGCTTTCGAAAATATGGGCGCACAGCTCGTTAAGGAAGTAGCAACAAAGACAAATGACGCTGCCGGTGACGGTACAACAACAGCTACTCTTCTTGCACAGGCACTTATTCGTGAAGGTATGAAGAACATCGCAGCAGGTGCTAACCCTATGATAGTAAGAAAGGGTATCTCAAAGGCTGTTGATGCAGCTGTTGCAGCAATTATCGCTAACTCAAAGGCTGTTGAAGGTACAGATGATATTGCAAGAGTAGCTACTATCTCATCAGCAGATGAAAACGTAGGTAAGCTCATTGCTGAAGCAATGGAAAAGGTTACTTCAGACGGTGTTATCACAATCGAAGAAAGCAAGACAGCTGAAACATACAGCGAAGTTGTTGAAGGTATGCAGTTTGACCGCGGATATATCTCACCTTACATGGCTACAGACTCAGACAAGATGACAGCAGTTATCGACGATGCATACATCCTTATCACAGACAAGAAGATTTCTTCAGTTCAGGAAATCCTTCCGCTTCTTGAGCAGATTGTTCAGGCAGGCAAGAAACTTGTTATCATCGCTGAAGATATCGAAGGTGAAGCTCTTACAACACTTATTCTTAACAAGCTCAGAGGTACATTTGTATGCGTAGGTGTCAAGGCTCCTGGCTTCGGTGACAGACGCAAGGAAATGCTCAAGGATATTGCAATCCTCACAGGCGGTGAAGTAATCACAGAAGAACTTGGTCTTGAACTTAAGGAAACAACAATGGAACAGCTCGGCCGTGCAAGACAGGTTGTAATCGGCAAGGAAAATACAATCATCGTTGACGGTGCAGGTTCAAGCGAAGATGTTAAGGAAAGACTCAGTCAGATTAAGGCACAGATTGAAGCTACAACATCTGACTTCGATAAGGAAAAGCTTCAGGAAAGAGTTGCTAAGCTTTCAGGCGGTGTTGCAGTAATCAAGGTAGGTGCTGCTACAGAAATCGAAATGAAGGAAAAGAAACTCAGAATCGAAGATGCTCTTGCAGCTACAAAGGCAGCTGTTGAAGAAGGTATCGTAGCAGGTGGTGGTACAGCTCTTATCAATGCAATTCCTGCAGTTGAAAAGATTCTCCCTTCACTTGACGGTGATGAAAAGACAGGTGCTAAGATTGTTCTCAAGGCTCTTGAAGAACCTGTTCGTCAGATTGCACTTAACGCAGGTCTCGAAGGCAGCGTAATTATCGATAAGATCAGACGTTCACGCAAGGTTGGCTACGGTTTTGACGCTTACAGTGAACAGTATGTTGAAATGATTCCTGCAGGTATCGTTGATCCTACAAAGGTAACTCGTTCAGCACTTCAGAATGCTGCTTCAGTTGCTGCTATGGTTCTTACAACTGAAAGCCTTGTTGCAGATATCAAGGAAGATGTACCTCCTGCTCCAATGCCACAGGGCGGCGGAATGGGCTTCTGATATCAGAATAAACTTAATAAAAATAAAAAAACCCTGTCATCCTGACAGGGTTTTTTATGTAATTTTTTATATGAAATTTTTTGAAGATTCCTTAATCTGCTGTTTGTCATTGTACATTTCCTTGTCACTGCGTGCAAGTATAAGTTTAATATCCGGAACATTTCCGTCTTCAGAAGGATCATATTTTGCAGTTCCCACAGCCACGGCAAAAGGATAACCTTTGTATTGCTGTGATTCAATGTTCATAGCGGTTTTTATCTTATCCTGCATGTTTGTTTTTGTAATGCAAACAAATTCATCACCACCGGTTCTGTATACAGAGCCTTTTGAACCTGTGGTTTTTTTCAGGATTTCTGCACATCTTATTATCGCATCGTCACCCTTCTGATGACCATAGTTATCGTTTATGTGTTTGAGAAAGTTTACGTCACACAGGGTGATATATATTTTTCTGCATTCTTCAGGGCAGTTTTCAAGGTGGGCAATCTGTATTTCAAAGCTGTTTCTGTTGAATGTATCAGTCATGCAGTCTTTTTCAGCATTTGCAATCAGAGTACTGGTTTCATTTGCTTTTTTTATAATAATCAGAGATATGATAATGATGGCAGCGAAAGACAGTGTTACAAGTGCAATAATTATAAAGTTCTTTATCAGCTGACGCTGTTTTATAACTGTGCTGTCCATTATTGTTACATTGTCGATGTAAAAGCACATTAAATCATTTTCAGTGATATTTGATGGATCTTCAGGATCCGCTGTCTGTATATACAGAGAAATATCTGTTGCACTTTCCGGAAGAGTGAAATCTCCTGAAAGTCTTGACCAGTTACCCTTCTGGAGAGTTTTTGAATCAAGGACCTGATAGTTTATCTTTCCGTCTGATGTGTATTCAAGAGCTATAATGAAGTCATGCTCGTTTTCATACGAACGACCGTTATACATCACGTATGAAGAATATTCGTAACAAATTCCGGGTTTGATAACTGATGAAATATTAATTGCCGGAGCGTTCCAGAACTTCGTCCTTTCAGACACATACAGGGAATAACGGCCGAGGTAGCTGAAGTTTGAAGATCGGCTAACCGCTTCGTTTCCCCTTGGTTTCCATCCGTCAGTTCCTTCTTCAAACCCGTAGGTAAATTCTACAGTTCCTGTACTGCTCAGGGATGATACTTCCGCCTGCTCGCCCCCCTTTACGGTAACTGCATCAACGTTGAAACAAAGTTCGATGTCGGATGTTTCAAAATACATACAGGAGGATTCAGTGTTTTCCGGAATTGTAAGTTTTCCTTTAAGATCTTTCCATTCGTCTGCGCCGACATTTCCTTCGGCAATCCGCAGGTAATCGTTTTTTCCTTTTGAATCTGTGATCTGAAGTGTCCAGTTTATCGTATGCATCTCATTCCCGTCCTGGTGAACCCACGCCTCAAATGAATATGTTTCTCCGGGAAGGAGAATATTCGTGGTACTTACACATGGACCGTTCCAGGATTCCAGACGGTTTGATACTTGAAGTGAGGAGGAACCTTTTCTGCTGTATCTTGTGTCTATTTTAAGATCTGCCGTACCTCCAAGGGGAGCCCAGTTTCCGAATCCGTCTTCAAAGTCCTGCTGGTAAATAATTTGTTCATCGGGCTTATAGTCAGAAAATGCATAACCGCTGACAGGAAATGATATATCAGGGCAGAAAATAATACTGAAAACTGTGGCTGCAGTAAACAATGCCGACAATATCTTCTTCATATTTTTTCCCACCTCCCTTATCAATTCGGTATAATGCTGGTTATATTATAACACCAACGTGGCTATATAGTCAATATGCACATTATATAAAAATCCCCCTTTTTGAATGTACAAGGGGGATTTTCAGAAAAATTACTTTCTTGAGTAGTCTGGATTTTTAGATTTTATTTCCTGTTTGTTGATGTACATCTCTTTGTCTGAACGTTCAATAATTACATTTATATCAGGCTTGTCTGTGTCGAGTTCAGGATCATACTCAGCAAAACCTGAAGCTACAGCAAAAGGATATCCCTGGTCAATTGCAGATTCACGTTCAATGGCATCACGTATCTTTTCATGAACAGGTTTGGATGAAATGCAGACAAATTCGTCGCCGCCGGTTCTGTATACCATTCCGTCACTGCCTACCGCATCCATAAGCATCTGACCACATCGTGTAATAGCTTCATCGCCTTTTTCGTGCCCGTGGTTGTCATTAATGTACTTGAGAAAGTTTACATCACAAAGTGTAAAGTAAAGAGATTTACACTTTTCACTGTCATTTTCAAGTTCTGCGATGCGTTTTTCATAGGCATTTCTGTTGTAACACTGAGTCATAGCATCTTTGGTTATAGAGTTAAGTGCAGCTTTTTTCTTTTTACTTCTTTTTGCAAAAATAAGAATAATATACCTCAGGATAAGAAGGAGTACAACTGAGATTACTGATACAACAAATACAATTATGGCTGTTTTTTTGTGAATGTTTGATGCTTCAGAGATTATTACTGAGTCGGTATAGAATGACATGAGATCGTTTACTGTATAGTTGTTCTCATCTTCTATATTTGCAGTCTGAAGATAAAACGATACATCTGCCGCCCCTTCAGGAACTGTATAGGTTCCGGCAATTCTGGTCCATTTGTGTTTTTTGACATTCTGCTCTCTGATTAGCTGATATACCGTTTCTCCGTTCAGGTTATACTGAACTTCCATACGGAAGTCGTGACTGTCTTCATATTCTTCACCGTTGTACATTACATAAGCCGAATAGAAATATTCGGTATCACGTTTCACATCGTTAATATTTACTGTAGGACCGTTCCAGGTTTGGGCTCGGTTTGTCACGTATATGGAGTGTGATCCGGTATTGCTGTATTCGTCTGTTCGTACAAGGCTGTTGTTTCCGCGGGGACTCCACAGTTCGTTGCCGCTCTCAAAGTCAAATGAATAAAGATAACCTTTTTTATCTGTTCCGCGCTCTTCGATATTGTTTCTGTCACCAGTGATAACCACGTCATCAATGCAGAATTCAACTGTTGCATTGGCACATTCGAAGTACATAAGATATGAAACGGAATCCTCAGGTATTGTGATTGTTCCGGTGAGCAACGTCCAGGTTCCGGATTGAAGGTCAGAACTTGCAATCTGCATATACTCCGCTTTACCGACAGAGTCGACATATTTGAGTGTCCAGAGAAGTGTTTTTACAGAATCACTTTTCTGATACGCCCATGCGGAAAAATTGTATACCTTTTCCGGAGTGAATAAGGAATCTGCAGTTAATGACGGTCCGTGATAAGCTTCACTTCTGTCCGTTACTCTCAAGCTGTTTTCACCCGAATGACTTACGCTTGTGTCGAGACTTAATTTTGCGCTGCCTCCGAAGACTGACCATTCGTTTATATTTCCGTCGTCAAAATCACTCGAAAAAATAACGTCATCAGATTCTGCACTTGCATAATTCTGAGACAGCACCGGACTCAGACATGAAAGAAACAAAGAAGTGATGACGGTAAATGTACTTAATAATTTTTTCATGGATTATTCCCCCTGTTCATAATTTTCCCCATACAAAGTTAATTTTGTATTTATATTATACCATTTAATGCAACTGATGTCTATACTCATTGTGCAACATAGTGTTCAAAAATATCTGTCAGTTTTAACGAAAAAATCTGACCAGGACATTCCTGGTCAGATTTTTTTCAGAATCCTTCAAATGGATTTTCAAGCGGATCATCAGAGTTTTCATCGTATTGCGTGTTTCCTTCATCATATGAGAAGGTTTCAATGTTGAATATATCTCTTGCTCTTGAGTCATCTGAAACCGGTGATTCGGATTTTTCCGGTTTTTCTGCCGATTTTTCAGTAGTGCTGCTTTTTTCAGTGACGGAGACCTTTTCTTTATTTTCAGAACTGCTGTCTTTGCTGCCTGCTGATTTGCTTTCAGCTGGTTCTGACTTTGCTTTTTCCTTTGTATCCGTTTTTTTGTTTTCAGACTGTTTTACAGAATTATCTGAATCTTTCTTAACGTTTTCCGAAGAAGAGCCGGACTTTTTGTTCTTGTCTCCGGAAACGGATTTTTCAGACTTATTGTTTTCGGTTTGTGCCGGTTTTCCTGATGAGGAATTTTTGTTCTTTTCCTTTCCTGATTTTTTTGATGAAGAACTGCTGCTGTTACCGGAAACTGACTTGTTCTGCTTTTCTTTGCTGTTGTCTGAAGGTTTAGCTGAATTATCTTCTTGTTCTTTCTTTGCTTCAGCCGGTTTGTTTTCATTTTTTGTATCAGCAGTATTGTTTACAGTTTTTGTTCCGGAATTAGCCGGCAGAACAGGCTTGTTGTTTTCAAGTGAATTTATCACTTTGCTGACAGAATCAAGTTCTTCTTTTTCTTCTTCATTTGTTTCATCTGAACTCTGGGAGAGTGACTTTGCAATTATGACAATAAGAATGATAAGTGCTGCAATTATTCCGGCAAAAATTAATATATATACGATGTTCTTTTTGGGATTAATAAGGTCGCTTCTTACAGCCGATACGTCATCTATGTAGAAAGAAACAAGGTCTGTTAAAGTCGGGGTTACACCGTCTTCAACGTTATCCGTCTGTACGTAAAGCATTACATTTGCAGCACCTTCGGGAATGACAAGGGTGCCTTTAATCTTTGTCCAGACATTTTTCTGTACTTCAGCACTTCCGATAAGATCGTATACTTCATTTCCGTTGTATGAGTACTGAACCTGAAGCATGAAGAGGTGGGAGTCATCAGCTTTTTTCTCAGTATAGAGAACATTGGCTTCGTATGTGTATTCAACGCCTCGCTCAACACCATCGATGGAAACAGTAGGACCGTTCCAGCTTTTTTCTCTGTTTGTTGAGAGGATTGAGTAGTCCCCTGTACACTGCTGTTCATTGCTTCTGATTATGCGTGTGTCTCCTCGCTGTATCCAGTCACCGAATCCGCTTTCAAAGTCGAACTTGTAGCTTGAAACGATGTCGGAGCCTTTTTTGTCTTCGGAAACAGCATTTTCAGGGGCTTTTCCGTAAATGGCTATGTCGTCTATATTATAGTCAAGGCTTGCGTCCGGACTTTCGAAGTAAAGAAGTGTAGAAGTAAGATCTTCCGGAGTTTCCACTGTACCCTCAAAATGAACCCATGATGAAGGAGGTGCTTCAATAACAGCAATACCTTCATAAGTGTTTACATTTACGGAATCAGCATATCTGAGTGTACAGTTAATAGTTTCTTTTTTCGAACTCTCGTGGTATACCCAGCCTTCAATACGGTATGTTTCCTCCGATTCAAAAATTTTGTCAAGACTTATTGACGGACCATTGAATGTATTGGCTCTTCCCGTAATATTCAGACTGGAATTGCCGGAATGTTTTCTTGAAGTGTCGATTGACATCGTACCAACACCGCCGAGGACACTCCAGCCGTTTATGGTTTCAAGTTCAAAGTCATCAGCATAAACAGGTGTATCATCAGGAACTGTGTTGTCAGTTTCTGCGGTCACCGTATACGGCAATGATAAAGACAGTGCCAGAATTATTCCTGGTATAAGTTTTTTAAAATTCATAAATTAATTTCCACCTTACAAAAGTATAAATACATACTTAAAGACATTCTCATTATAGTATATCATTTTTGTGTAAACTTGTCTATATACATAATAAGTAAAAACTGACAGCAATTATATGATTTTTACAGCATAATTATAAATTCATCACTTTTTTATGATTTTTTTGAAATCTTATTTTTATACATTTCCCTGTCGCATGATACTGTGTTGATTTTCCTGACAGAATCTGATATAATATAAGTAAAGTAATGTAATCGTTTTAGAATCTGTAATAATCACGGTTTTCGGGTGCGATATATGATATAAAATATACAGAATGGAGAGTAAAATTTGGAAGCTACAATAAAAGATGTTGCAAAACTGGCGGGAGTATCAGTTGCCACTATTTCGAGGGTACTTAATAACAGTGCTGTAGTGTCTCCTGAAACTGCAGAAAAGGTAAATGAGGCTATAAAGGAACTTAATTACCGGCCTAATTTCCTTGGCAGAAACCTCAGAAAGCGTGAAACAAATGTTATACTTGCCCTTATACCTTCCACAGAGCACACATATTACAGTGAGATCCTTCACGGGATGCAGGTTGAGGCTCTCAATTACGGATATGATGTGTTTATGAGCACAACAAACAGTTACCGGCCTCACGAGGAACGTCTTCTGGGAATGCTCAGAAACAGGACAGTTGATGCAGCTGTTCTTATGGGCACTGTACTTGATGATGCCGTTCTGAAGGAACTTTCAGAGCAGTACTGCATTGCGCTGTGCTGCGAGCCGCGTGAAAATTCAGACGTACTGACTGTTACAATTGACAATGAAAAAGCAGCTTATGATGCGGTGAGCTATCTTATTTCAATAGGTCACAGAAAAATAGGCATGGTGTCAACAGAGGGAAGAGCGCCTTCGTCTGTTGAGAGAGAAGCCGGTTATATCCGTGCTCTTAAGGAACATAATATTGAGTTTGATGAAAAATATATCTTCAGGGATTCATACGATTATACAAGCGGAATGAAGGCAGTGGAATACTTTATGAGAATGGAAAACAAACCAACCGCTGTATTTGCAGTTTCTGACTTTCTTGCTGCCGGAGTTATAAAAAAAGGTACGGAAACCGGCATTAATATCGGAAGAGAATTTTCGGTCATCGGATTCGATAATATAAGTATGACTGAGATGTACACGCCTTCTATAACAACTGTTGAACAGCCGTGTTTCGAAATCGGGAAAACGGTATCAAGGCTTGTTATAGAAAACATAACCGGAGGAAATAACAAGGGGAGGGTATTTCTTAACCACAGACTTGTATGCCGTCAGTCCACGGAAAATGTCAGGAAGATATAACAGCACAGAACGAAAAATACGGAAACATCTGTTCAGGATGTTTCCGTATTTTTGACATGTCAGATATCATTCCGGTGTTCATCTGCAAACTTCATAAGATTTTCAAAACTGTTTTCCAGTCTGTCTTCGATTACTTCTTCAAGCATAAGATTCAGCATATGTCCAAGCTGTGCTCCGGAAAATCCGGCTTCCATAAGCTGATTTCCGTTAACGGCAAGTTCCTTTATGCTGAGACATTCGTGTTTTTCGATTATATCCCCTGCAGTCCGGCGAACCCACTCCAGGTCATTGAGCTGTCTGCCGCACGCGCCGTCCTTTGATGCACCGTCTGCATACTGGACCATGAGAAGCATATCGAAAATCTCCTTTCCGGTTATGGAAAGTATGCGCTTTACGTCCTGTCTTCTTCTGAATTTGAAGTCGTGATATTTTATAAGGGTAGTGACGGTTTTTATTGTTCTGTTGTCATATTTAAGACGCTTTAGTATTTTTTCTGCCTTGCCGGAACCCTTTTCCGGATGTTTTTTAAAATGTCCTGCGCCTTCTTCATCGAGTCTGAAACATTCCGGTTTTGAGATGTCGTGAAGAAGCATGGTAAGTCTTATTACCGGTATGCATTCGGCGTTCATAACTGATCTTGCTATGTGATCCCATACTGTATATGCATGATATTTGCTGCACTGGTCAAATCCTACGGTTTCTGCAATTTCCGGAATAAATACTTCCAGGATTTCGTGATATTCAGTGAGAATACGGTAAACTGCTTTTCCGCAGAGAAGTTTGTCAAGTTCAACACGAAGTCTTTCGGCAGATATCATTTTCAGGGTATCCTTAAGTGCGAAAATCTGTTCTTCGGTTTCCTTTGCAATAGTAAAATCAAGCTGGGAGGCGAATCTTACTGCACGCATTATTCTGAGTGCATCTTCGTCAAATCTCACAGCAGCATCTCCGACGCATCTGATTACCCTGTTTTTAAGGTCTTCCTGTCCTTCGAAACAGTCAGCAATTTTTCCGCTGCTGCTGCATGCCATTGCGTTTACTGTGAAGTCACGCCTTGAAAGATCGTCGCGCAGACTTGATGAAAAAGTAACCGATTCGGGATGACGCTTGTCGCTGTATTCACCGTCTATACGATATGTGGTAATCTCAAGCTGCATCTTATTTATAATTACAGCAACTGTACCGTGTTTAATTCCGACACTGATGCATCGGTAGTCTTTGAAAACTCTAAGTGTTTCTTCCGGCAGTGCATTTGTTGTAATGTCGTAGTCATTTGGAATGCGGCCAAGAAGGTAGTCACGCACGCATCCTCCGACAATATAGGCCTCGTATCCCGCTTCTGAAAGCAGCTCAAGGGCGGTTTTTACCTGCTCAGGAATATTTGTCACTGGAAACACTCCTTTCTTTTTGTTATGCAGTATAAAATTTGTATTCTGCAGTATAAAAATAAATTTTATGCTTATAATTTATAATTATAACATTTTTCAAATAGGTAATCAAGTAACATACAGCTTTGAAAAAGATTTCTGTCGCTTATCATACAACTATCACATAAAAGTTTAAAATAAAATACAGTAATAAAGATAAAGGGGTCTTAAATATGTACGAGAACAATTACACCTATAATCCTGATTCACAGAATAATGAACACAAAGGTCCTGAAAATGCAGCACAGGTAACTGAAAAGAAAAAGAAGGGTATGCCGAAGGCAGCTAAGGCATTTCTCATGATTATATGTATGGTGGCAGTTTCCGCCGGTTCCATTGCCGGATACAAATATATAGATGAAAACGGTATCCCGTTTACGGGTAATAAGTCGGTTATAAGCACTGAAAAAAATCAGAAGCTTCCGCCTAAGGAAGAAGAAAAAGAAGAACCTGAAACAAAACCTCTTGAAAAAGAGAATTTTACTTCAGACAGTCTTATAAATATTATGCCTCAGAGTGAAACACTTTCGACTCAGGCTATTTATCGTAAGGTGCTTCCTTCTGTCGTCGGTGTAACTTCAGTTTTTGAATACCAGCAGCCGTCATTTAACTTCTGGGGATTCAGTTCGGATTCCACAACACAGGAAGCCTCCGGAACAGGTACAGGTATAGTTATGTCATCAGACGGATACATTCTGACCAATGCGCACGTTATTTCAAGTGACAGTTACGGTGTCAGCACAAAGATTTCAATAAGACTCAGTGATGAAACTGAGTATGAGGCCGTGATAGTCGGATATGACCGTCAGACAGACCTTGCTGTTCTTAAGGCAGATGCAGAAGGACTTGTTCCTGCAGAATTCGGCAGTTCGGACAGCCTTAAGGTCGGTGACCCTGCTCTTGCCATAGGTAATCCTCTTGGATTTGACCTGTTCGGAACACTTACAGCCGGATATATCTCAGGTCTTGACAGAGAGATTTCCGTAAATGATACTACTATGAAACTTATACAGACAGATGCAGCGATTAATAACGGTAACTCAGGCGGACCTCTTATTAATCAGTTTGGTCAGGTAATCGGCATCAATTCAATGAAGCTTTCCTCCTCATACTCATCATCTTCCGCAAGTATAGAAGGACTTGGATTTGCAATTCCTATAGGTGATGCAAAGAAGATAATTGATGACCTTTCATCACACGGATATGTAACCGGCCGTCCTCAGCTTGGTATAACCTACAAGGATCTTTCACAGAGTTCATCAGCTTATTCTTCACAGACAGCAGGTTCAAGCGGTGTTCTTGTAGTCGGTGTAAATACAGACGGTCCTGCTGACAAGGCCGGTATAAAAGCAGGCGATATAATCGTAGGTGCAGACGGCGAACTTGTTGCCAGTGCAGAAGACCTGAAAAATGCAATCAAGAAATATGACGCCGGCGAGAAGATTCATCTTACTATAGTGCGAAACAGAAATTACTATGATGTTGATGTAACTCTTGAAGACCAGAATCCTGATGCAACGGAAGCAGACAGATAACGATATGCCACTTATTATAAAAAAAGATGATTTGCTTGAGGCGAAAACGGAAGCCATAGTAATACCGGCGAGTCCGCGGGTAAGTCAGGGCTGCGGAGTCAGCCGGTATGTTTAGTTAAGTTCTGTCACAATTCCGGCGCTGCAAATGTAATGGACCTCGCGCTGATGAAAAAATACCTTCTTTTAGGTGAGTAAAGATAATCTTAAAATAATACATGTAAAAAACACCGCCCGGATTCAATGACTGTTTGAATTCGGGCGGTGTTGCCTCAGATATTTAAGTTACTTCTTACTGTTCAGGTATTCAACCAGTTCAAACACTGTTGTAACAGGATTACTCTCCCTGCTGATTATCTCAATATGTTCTTCCTGTAATTCATACATTCTCTTCTTTGCACGTTCAATAGCTACCTCCTGCAGAGATTTTAGCTGTTCATAAACTTCCTTGTTTTTTTCATACTGTTCCAGTTTTCCTTTTTTCTTAAGCTGATTTACAACTGATTCACAGTTTTCTAATGGTGTTGTCTGATTACTGAAATGCAGCAGGAACCAGATTTCAAAAGAAGGGTTGGAAAAAGCTATCTTATATCCTTCTTTAACAGCAGTTTGTTTCGCCTTCATAAGTATGGCATCTGAATTATCGTCACGATCAAAAACACACCATACAATATCTCCTTCATCAGGATAATACGGATTGTATCCAATGGTTGCAAGTGATTTTTGTACAAGTTTATCCGCTGATTTATACTGTGATGGAATCGGAACAATATCAATATTGCATTCTCTGCTTCGGAATTTTTTAAAGTAACGAATTTCTGTTTCAGAGCCTTCACATATTATATATATTACTGGCTTTCTCTTCCTTCTGCCATGTGATTTTCGTTCTATCTCCTTAATCCTTCCCATATCAGATTTCACCTCCAATAAACGGAATCGCACCGTATCGGCCCTGCAGGTATCCTCTGGCGATATTTTCATCTTTTCTTGGTGAAAACTCCGTTAAAGCGTAAATATCGGTCTGCATGTTTTTTTCATCTTTTTCCGCAAACCATATCTGATCGCGACGAAGAAGTTTTAAATCCAGGAGTCCTGTATCATGTGTAGTAAAAATCAGCTGTGCATGATTTTGGTTAATTGTCTGATCCTGTATCATTTCAATAAGATGGCGTGTGAGCAATGGATGCATACTTGCTTCAATTTCATCAACTACCAGAACTGAACCGGAATTCATAGCCTCTATCCACATCCCGATTCTTGAAAAAAATCTCTGTGTTCCCACTGATTCCTGTCCAAGCAACAAAGTAAATTTCTTTTGCTTTCCGTTATCATCAGTCAGCTTATGAACAGTGGAGATAATCGGTTTTTCTTTTGTACCAGTTACTTCAAAATTGCAGATTCCCAGATCAGCCAGCAGCATTTCTCTTAAAATACGCTGTTTTTCCTCCCCGCCTTTCCTGATTGCTTCAATAGTTGTTTCATCAGAAATACCCGATGCAATTAATCCGTTCAGATTGTTTCTGAACCACATATATGCCTTTTCTGTCTGAGCACAGTTCCATTCACTGGAACTTGTAAGATACAATCTGTTTTCAGAAGTTCTTCCGGCAAGAGTAAGCTGTTCCTGAATACTTTCACGAAATTCATAACGATCCTTCTCTCTTGAAAAAATCAATGCTTCTCTGCCGTTTGGCCAGTGATAAAGATATTCACTGATTATTTTTTCCTTGTCAAAGGAAAATCCATATGAATACCTGATGCCATTATAATAATATATTATATCAAGCTCAGTTGGTTTTTTACAGTCATCAGTAAACGCGAAAGGTTCATAAGGAAGCTCTGCACCCTTGAGTGGTTTGGCCAGACTTCCGCATATCATTTCACGCATCATCAGCAATGCGTGAATCACATTGCTTTTTCCCGCTGCATTCGCTCCGTAAATTGCAATAACAGGAACGAGTTCTTTTTTTCCGTCAGGGGAAATCAGAACCTCTTTCATGGTTTTATCCGCAGCAGCTTTCATACTGATCACTGCTGTATTCTTAATTGAACGATGGTTTGTGACAGAAAACTGTAATAACATAAGCTTTTCTCCTTTGAATTGTTCACTATAATATTTATACTATATTCCATTATATAAATAAGATTTATTGCTGTCAAGTTTATTTATAATATTTGTGATATTTCCGCAAATATTATAAATAAAATTATATATTTTGAGTTTAATATAAGCTGAGTGTAAAAAAACACCGCCCGGATTCAATGACTGTTTGAATTCGGGCGGTGTTGCTGTTACAGGGATAAGGGATAAATTACAATTCATCCATCCCGTTATTCCTGAAGTTTATTTTGTGTTCCGGTGCATATTCGCTGGTATGGTACTGTTTTATTATCATATTTTCCTGAAAATACGGATAACCGAACTGTGTCTTCAGATAATCCTGAATATCTGCAAGCTTTGATGAAATCAGCATCTGAACGGTAAAGGCAAGGAAAAAGAATGCGTACGACATATCCATAAAGATTATTGTAAAGAAAAAACCTGATGTCGTAAAGGCGTATAATGCACTTTTTATTACTGTTCTGTTATCCAGACACGTAACGGTAATAACTGAGGCGATGATTACGCCTAAAAGCTGAAGGAAAACAAATATTCCCAAAGGTTCATTCATCATATTGCATATTGCACCGATTGTGTTTGAAATAACGATTAACGTTATAACAGCATCTGTGATAAAAATCATTTTCTGAAAAATTTTGAAATTCTTCATTTTTCCGCGGTTAATTCTTAAAAGTTCCCTGTCATATTCAGGCTCTTTCTGCACCGCCTGCGGTTTTTGGCTGTACATTTCTGAATAAAGATTGTGTTCAGTCCTGACTGCATCGCTGGTAAATTCCATAGGAATACCGGCGCTGCTGATAGTGTCCATTCCGGCATTCTGCCAGACTCCTTCTCTCTTCTCAACAGAAAGGTCTGAAGATATATTTTCACTTTCAGAAATCTGATTCATTTCGGCAGATCCGGAATGAATGTCGTTTTCAGGGACATAGTCCTTGTCTTCATGCTGGTATGCAGCGATTTCGGTGAAATAAGGATATCCAAGCTCATATGAAAGCTCTTCCTTCTGTGCACCGAGTCTGATAAAAAGGTACATTTCGACAGCGAGATAAAGGTGCTGCATAATTCCTATACGCAGAAGTATTTCCGAGACAGGATGCCAGATCAGAAATGCAGCAGCTGCAATAAGGTTAAGAGCCATCAGGACGTACTGAAGGACTGTATTGCTGAATTTCTGTGTACCGATATAGAAAACAACTGCGTTGAACAGTATGCCTTCAAGCATATAGACGTTCAGGCCACCAACAATCATAAAAATGAGCTGAATAATAAGAATCGCTGTACTCATGAACAGCATTGTACTGTATGATGTTCTTATCTTCTTCATTTTTACTTTGTTTTCGAACATTTTGTTTATAATTTCCTGATCAAATGTTTCTCTCATGGTATGTTGTCCTTCCCTTCTTGTTTACAAATAATCTTTTTTATATGATCTTATTGAAAGCACTGACGAGAGCATGAACACAAACTGAAGAACTACCATCCAGACAAGGACCAGAGTTCTTTTTGTGTATACATTTTTCTTGGAGATGATACTCATAATTACAGTACTGTCGTCATAATATTCGTAAAACACAAATGAAGGTTCTCCCTGATACTTGTATGAAAAATATCCTTCGCGGTTTTTGAAGCGTTCAGGGGAGATGATGCATTCGGCACCGATAAGTCCGGCAGTGGTGTGGGCTATGTATTTGTTTTCCGTTATATCAATTACCGAGGTTGAATCCGCATCAAACGCTGTGTTTCGGTGAAGTGCATACGAGGTGTCCTTGTATGTGAGAACTTCATTAAGGGCGGTGTTGACAAAACTTGTGATTATAAGTCCGCTTTCGTTTCGCCTTGAAACTGCAACTTCAAATATACATCCGTTTTCTGATTTGTGGATGGCGGTTCTGCAGTAGTTTTTTTGTGTAAGACCATCTGTGAACTGCTCATTTACATATTCTATTTCTGAATCAGGAGAGGTGCTGAATATGATCAGTCCGTTTTTATCTGAAATCATTATCTCGTCAGCTCCGGATGCGATTCTGAGTTCTTCTGATGTCATGTCTTCGCTTAGTGTTTTCGGCAGCTGTGAGATAAGTATTGACAGCGTCTGTGCCTTTAGTTCATACTCACTGCACAGCTTGTCTGTCATAACCTCATATTCGCTGTTGTTGTCATATATGTTGGATGCAAGCGATGAAAGGTATTCTTTTGCAGCATCAGAAACATAATTTTTCTCAACTACTCCTACAGAGTAGAATGCGATATAGATAATTACAGCAGATAAAATAAAAGGGGCGACTGCTATTCTGTAAACTGAACTTTTCATTTTTTGCTTACTCCGTGTATGCAGATCCCCGGAATATCACTGCTGTGTTTCATACTGTTGAACTGCCTGTACATTTTCTGAACACTGTTTTCGAGGAAATAGTAGTGAAATATATACGGTATCAGAAGGAGAAGAAGCATCAGAGTGAGAATTAAAAATGCGAATTCGCCTGTGCTTACAAGTATACCCAGACTGATAAAAAGCAAAACTGCGAAAAGAACCGTTACGATAAGATGAATAAGCCGTTCATGCTGCATGAACTGAATCTGCTTCAGGTGTTCTTCCTTTAATTTTTCTTCGTCATATTCCTGTCCGCTGCTTATGATATTATCTATGTAGGCAAGATATGCTGTAAGATACTTTCTCATATGAGATACTCCTTCACTCTGCAGAGTTTATTTTTCTGTTTCTTTTTTTGCTGACATTTTATCAAATAAAATCGGAATGATAAAGCCGACAATACCAAGAACTATACCGATAATCCCTTCTGCATTGAGGCTGAAATCCGAAGGGAAGATTGTCAGGAGTGAACCGACGATAAGACCTATGATAACTGAGTATGTACTCTGTCTGAATTTTTTAAGAAGTAAAGAGATAATTTTTGCGCCTGAGAGAATTCCGGCCACAGCACCAATGCCTATAGGTGCGATGAGTGCGATGTTGAGATCCTTTACTGCAGTTATGCTTGTTTCATACATGCCCATTATTGTGAGCATGAGTGAGCCGCTTATGCCCGGGATAACCATTGATATTGCTGCAATGAATCCGCCTGCAGCAAGCTTGAGAGCGAGTATGAGAGAAAAATCAGTCTGAACTGCATTTTCCGCTGTGCCGTTGTTTTCAATAAGGAACATAACTATCATTACCGCAAACGCAATAAGGAAAGGTATGATATTTACCGGTTTGAATTTGCTTTCCGAGGTACATTCTTTCCAGATCATAGGAAGGCTTCCGATTACTATACCGGTCAGAGTGAGTGCAGTTGGCACAGGGTGATTTTCAAAAAGCCAGGAAAGACCTACTGCAGTTGCGAATACGCCTGCTGCCATGCCGATTACGAGAAAGAGAATAAATCCGAAATTCTTTTTCAGCTTTTCGATGCTTAGTGATATGGCATCCAGAAGTCTGTCGTAAATCTTGAGGATTACGGCCATAGTACCGCCACTGAAGCCAGGGATTACAAATGCCGTTCCGAGAGCGGCGCCTTTTAATGCTGTGATAAAATTTTTCATGTTGTTCCTCCGTCTTTTAATAAACAATAATACTTTCTAATTATAGTACACTATATGGTAGTTTGTCAATTCAATTTATAATAAAGAAATACCGCACATGCTATAGGGGGATGCATGTGCGGTAAAGTTTGATGAAAATATAGGGGAAAATGAAAAAAGTGCAAATCCGGAATAAAAATCCGAATTTATTAGTAAGAAATGGTTAGATTAATTAAATCAAGTTTAACGACCTGTATATATTATATTATTTAATTGATGCAATGTCAATAGTTTTTTTTAAAAACATAAAAAAAACACTTTAAAAATCTGCTTATGTAAAAACAATATGAAATATATTTAAAAAAATGTTTTAAACTATGCCTGATTTATAAATAAAAAATTTTTTTAAAAAAATTCAAAAAAAGTGTTGACACATGGAGTGTTGTATGATATAATATAAAAGTCGTCGGACGACAGATAAAAACAAAAGATACTGGGGCGTCGCCAAGCGGTAAGGCAGTGGACTCTGACTCCACCATTCCGAGGGTTCAAATCCTTCCGCCCCAATCCTTAAACCTCGTTAGTTTAACGAGGTTTTTTATTTTTAAAACGGAAACTGAGCATACTTCCGGCTGATAACCGGGAGTATGTTTTTTGTATAAGAGAATTGTATAATTTCATATCACAGACATATCCTAATCAAAAGGAGTGTATTATTATGGAATTATTTAAGACTGTACTAATGTCGGTTGCAAGTGTTACTGCACTTTTCCTTCTTACCAAACTTATGGGGAACAAGCAGGTGTCCCAGCTGAGTATGTTTGACTATATAATAGGTATATCTATCGGTTCGATAGCAGCAGAATTTGCAACGGAGCTTGAGAATCCGGAACGGACGCTTGCTGCCATGATAGTCTATGCTGTTATTGCATATCTGGTTTCCGTTATTACAGGCAAGTCCACCGGTATGCGTAAAATTATAATCGGAAGACCTCTTATTCTTTTTGACAGGGGAAAGCTGTACAGGAGTCATTTTAAAAAGGCAAGGCTTGATATAAGTGATTTTCTGACTCACTGCCGCAGTCAGGGATATTTTGACCTGTCACAGGTACAGACAGCTGTATTTGAGTACAATGGTTCAGTAAGCATTCTGCCGGTTGAAAATCATCGTCCGCTTGAACCGTCGGATGTAAATATGAATCCGGTTCAGCAGGAGATACCGGTAAACGTAATACTTGACGGACATGTAAATGAGGAAAATCTTAAGAAAACCGGGAACAACCGCATCTGGCTTGATAAAAAAATTAAGGAGCAGGGATTCCACAATGCTGAAGAAATTTTTCTCGGATGCGTAAATACAGTGGACAATACTCTTAATCTGTATTCAGAATATAAAAAAGATGATGAATCTGACCCGTTTGAGTAAATTATAGTAAACATGAAAATCTTTTTCTGAGTAATTTGTTCAGAAAATAATAAAATCAGGATTGTTTTTTTATCCTGAGAACAGATTTGTGAAAATCTAAAAAAATTTTTAAAAAAAGGGTGCAGAGATTGAATTTATGTGGTATAATTATAAGGTCAGGAATAATGTCTGTCTGTACCTGAACTGAATCTGAGTTCACGGTTATATCCGGTATCCAATTTTCAATACAATAACTGCCGGGACAGTGTTCCTCACAAATAAATACATCAAGAAAGAGGTTGTTAAAAATGTCAAAGATTGATTTAACAAAGTATGGCATCACAGGCACAACAGAAATCGTTCATAACCCTTCTTTTGAAGTTCTTTTCGAAGAAGAAACAAAGGCTTCTAACGAAGGCTACGAAGTAGGACAGAATACAGAACTCGACGCTGTAAACGTAATGACTGGTATCTACACTGGTCGTTCACCTAAAGACAAGTATATCGTTGAAGACGAAAATTCAAAGGATACAGTATGGTGGACATCAGAAGAATATCCGAACGATAACCACAAGATGTCAGAATCAACATGGTCTGTTGTAAAGGATATCGCTAAGAAGGAACTCTCAAACAAGAAGCTCTTCGTAGTAGATGCATTCTGCGGTGCTAACAAGGATACAAGAATGGCAGTTCGTTTCATCGTTGAAGTTGCATGGCAGGCTCACTTTGTAAAGAACATGTTCATTATTCCTACAGAAGAAGAACTCGCATCATTTGAACCTGACTTTGTTGTATACAACGCTTCAAAGGCTAAGGTTGAAAACTACAAGGAACTCGGTCTTAACTCAGAAACATGTGTAGCATTCAACATCACAAGCAAGGAACAGGTTATCATCAATACATGGTACGGCGGCGAAATGAAGAAGGGTATGTTCTCAATGATGAACTATTACCTCCCGCTCAAGGGCATCGCTTCAATGCACTGCTCAGCTAACACAGACATGAACGGTGAAAACACAGCTGTATTCTTCGGCCTCTCAGGTACAGGTAAGACAACACTTTCAACAGATCCTAAGAGACTTCTCATCGGTGATGACGAACACGGCTGGGATGATAACGGCGTATTCAACTTCGAAGGCGGCTGCTATGCTAAGGTTATCGGCCTTGACAAGGAATCAGAACCGGACATCTTCAACGCTATCAAGAGAAATGCTCTTCTTGAAAACGTAACAGTTGATGCAAACGGCAAGATTGACTTCGACGACAAGAGCGTTACAGAAAACACTCGTGTATCTTACCCGATCAGCCACATCAACAACATTGTTAAGCCTGTTTCTTCAGCTCCTGCTGCAAAGAACGTAATCTTCCTTTCAGCTGATGCTTTCGGTGTACTTCCTCCGGTTTCAATCCTCACACCGGAACAGACACAGTACTACTTCCTCTCAGGCTTCACAGCTAAGCTTGCAGGTACAGAACGTGGTATCACAGAACCAACTCCAACATTCTCAGCTTGCTTCGGTCAGGCATTCCTTGAACTCCACCCGACAAAGTACGCTGAAGAACTCGTTAAGAAGATGGAAAAGAGCGGTGCTAAGGCATATCTCGTAAACACAGGCTGGAACGGCACAGGCAAGAGAATCACAATCAAGGATACACGTGGTATCATCGACGCTATCCTTAACGGTGACATCAACAAGGCTCCTACAAAGAAGATTCCTATGTTCGACTTCGAAGTTCCAACAGAACTCCCTGGTGTTGACACAGGCATCCTCGATCCAAGAGACACATATGCTGATCCTTCTGAATGGGAAACAAAGGCTAAGGATCTTGCTGCAAGATTTAACAAGAACTTTGTTAAGTATACAACTAACGAAGCTGGTAAGGCTCTCGTAGCTGCTGGCCCACAGCTTTGATTCTGATTTAATAATATAAAAATATCCCCGCTCTGAAACGGGGATATTTTTTTGAATAACAACCCCCCCTGATAAAGTCAGGGGGGGTTTGTTTACCTGCATATTTTTTCACAGAGTTCAGATGCCATTTTAATATCAAGAGGTGCGCCCCACAGAAATCCCTGTATGAAGTCGCAGTTCTTTTCCGTTACTATGTCAAGCTGGGACTGTGATTCAATACCTTCGGAAATAACTTCACATCCGAGAATATGTCCCATTGAGATGATGGCACTTATGAAGTCCACTGAGCTGCTGTCACTGAGTCTGTCAATGAAGCTTTTGTCAATTTTCAGAAGGTTGACAGGAAGTCTTGAGAGATACGAGAGTGAAGCATAACCGGTGCCGAAGTCATCAAGGGCAATTTTTATGCCGAGTTTTCTGAGTTTGTTCATATTTTGTATAGTTGTGTCAACAGAACCGGCAAGGCAGTATTCTGTTATTTCTATTTCAAGCTGTTCAGCAGGAAATCCGGTTTCTGCAAGTATACGTTCAACTGCCAGAGGGAATCCTTTTTTTGAAATATGCTTGGCTGAAATATTTACAGAGAGAATAAGATCACTGTACTTCTGTATATTGGGTTTGAATTCTTCAAGTGCTTTTTTCAGTACATATTCGTCTATGCGGAATATGATATCAGATTTTTCAGCTACAGAAATAAGTTCCTGTGTTGAAACTATGTTCCGGTCCTCTTCACGGATGCGGAGGAGAGTTTCAAAACCACGAAGTTTTTTTGTTTTTGCACAGTACTGAGGCTGGTAGGCAAACTTAAAGCTTTCCTCTGTTATGTATTTCTGGGCAAGAGACTCTATACCGGATATTCGCATCATTTCAGTTTCAAGCTCTTTTTCAAAAAGCTTTATGCCGTTTTTACCTGTGGATTTAACACTGTACATTGCGATATCGGCATATCTGATAAGTTCAGAAGAATTTTTTGAATCTTTCGGAAACTGAGATATTCCTATACTTGCAGTAAGGTAGTGGCAGGTGTTTGTATCGCCTATGTATATTTCTTTTTTTACAGCATCAAGTATGTCACCGGAGAGTTTTTCGGATACGGAAATGTCGCCGGGAACAAGAAGAATATATTCATCTCCTCCTATTCGGCCGAATACTGTTTTTGAATCAATCAGGTCACTTATTCTGGAAGCGATGACTTTTATAACTCTGTCACCAATTTTGTGACCGTAGTTATCATTGATAAACTTGAATTCGTCTATATCAACATATATTACGCTGAATGGTTTCCCGGACTTTACCATACGCTCAAGGCTGTTCGATATACTTCTTCTGTTATGAGCTCCGGTCAGATAATCAGTAAGAGCGTCCTTTTCGCGTCTTTTTATTAAATTATGTATAATTATAACTGCGATGAAGCATACTGCCTGCATTGTTACTCCCGGAATCGCTGTGGGATTACCGGAACGCATAATATAGAGCGTTGTGGATATCGCTGAAAATAACGGAAGCAAATGAGCAGATATTCTGGCGAATCTGAGATTTATGCCGGATAAGGTTACGCTTATCATCATCTGCAGCGAGGCGATTATGCCGCTGATGCTTGCAATCTGAATCTCTCCTCCCATAAAGGGTATTGAATCCTGGCTGATATCATTAAGCATTACTATCATCATATAGCCAAAGAAATAAAAAATGAAGAAAACGGCAACAATGAGTATGTTGGATTTATTCTTGTTTTTCAAAGCAGAACCCCTTCCGAAATAATTAACAATTGTCATTGAAATCCTTTTCACGTATATTATCCAATCTTATTAATTATAACTCATTAATCGTGAAAAATCAATATTTTTTTAGTTAAGAAAAGTCCTGCCTGATTTATTGTTTTTATTTTGAAAATATAAAATTGTATTATTAATCATATACTGGACATTGAGTATGTACACAAAGTAAATATTATGTTGACTGTATTCTGCATTATCTGTGTTTGTTTTTAGCAAAATGCAATTATCGTTTATTGTGAGGCATTGTATTTTTGTCTACTCTTATAATTGAAACGCATCTGATTAAGTGGTATAATATCAAAGGTTGTGAAAAATCAAAAAAATTTACAGAAGAGAGATGTATATTATGCTGAAAAAGTATGTTACAGACCTGAAAAAAGAATTTTCAGGCTATAACGGAAAAAAATTATCTGCAGACCTTATGTCCGGGCTTACAGTTGCAGCAGTTGCTCTTCCGCTTGCACTTGCCTTTGGTGTAAGCTCCGGTGCTGATGCTGCTTCAGGTCTTATCACTGCTATTATTGCCGGAATAGTCATTGGTATTCTCGGAGGTGCCTCATATCAGATCTCAGGACCTACAGGAGCTATGGCTGCTATTCTTCTTACACTTTCTGCAAAAAACGGCGTTGAAGGCGTTCTGTTTGCCGGATTCCTTTCGGGAATTATTCTTATACTTGCAGCACTTCTTAAGGTCGGAAAGCTTGTTTCATATATTCCTGCACCAGTTATTACCGGATTTACCTCAGGTATTGCTATTATCATTGCACTTGGGCAGATTGATAATTTTTTCGGTACATATTCTGAAGGCAGCAAGGCAGTTCTTAAGCTTATATCATATGGACGACTCGGATTTACACCGGATTTGAAAGCTGTGATGTTCGGTGTGCTTGTTGTACTTATAATGATTTTTTATCCTAAGAAGCTCAATGCGAGATTTCCTGCATCGCTCGCTTCTATTATTATAGCTCTTATTGTTGAACTTATCTTTGACTTTGATGTCAAGCAGGTAGGAGATATTCCGAAGTCACTTCTTCTTGATACAAGACTTACACCTGCTGTTATTTTTGAAAATGTAAAAGACTTCGATAAACTTATGGAATATATCTCACCTGCTGTTTCAGTTGCAGCTCTTGGCATGATTGAGAGCCTTCTCTGCGGTGCATCGGCAGGAAAGATGAAAAATGAAAAACTTGATGCCCAGAGAGAACTTATAGCACAGGGCGTAGGCAATATGCTCATTCCTTTCTGCGGTGGTGTTCCTGCAACTGCTGCTATTGCACGTACAAGTGTTGCTATAAAATCAGGCGGACAGACAAGGCTCGTAAGCATCTTCCATTCACTGACACTTATTGCTTCCATGTTCCTTCTCGGACCTGTTATGTCAAAGATACCGCTTGCAGCTCTTGCCGGTGTTCTTATGGTAACAGCATGGAGAATGAATGAGTGGGAAACAATAAAGAATATTTTCAGCAAGAAGCTCAAAAACTCAGCTCTTCAGTACATAATCACAATGGTTGCAACTGTTGTGTTTGACCTTACAGTTGCTATTGTTATTGGCGTTGTGCTCTCAATGCTCATCTTTATCGTAAAGAACTGTGAACTTCGTATTGATATAAGTGATGTTGATAAAAAGAGACTTCGCAGTGCAGGTCATGAACTCTCATCATCAATGGCAGGAACAAAGCTTGTCTATCTTGCCGGACCTCTTTTCTTCGGTACACAGGAAAAGCTTACAGAATGCCTTTCACAGCTGGATGGTGCAGCTTCCATTGTATTCTCCATGAGAGGCGTTCCTATGGTAGATGACTCAGCCATCGCAGAACTTGAGGAACTTTTTGATACTTATACAAAGAATAATGTAAATATTCTTTTCAGTGGTGTTCAGCCTCGTGTAAGAGGTACTCTTGAACGTGCCGGGTTTATAGAAAAAGTCGGCGAAGAGAGAATATTCTGGGATGCTGTTCAGGCACTTGCATTTCTTGATGAACAGTCTGCATAAGATTTTTGAATAAATCCCTTAAATTTCCACAAAATTCACTTATGGATTTTGTGGAAATTTTTTTTGTTTCTGTCTTGAAATAAACTGAAAAAAAGAGTATAATATGGTATATAATACATAAAAGGAGATTTTTTTACATGAGAAGAAAGATTATGCTCGAAGGAGAAGAGCTTGTGTACGAGCTCGAATATAAAAACGTCAGAAACATAAACATTCGTATAAAACCCGGCGGACTTGTTTTTGTTTCGGCCGGCAGCAGGGTACCTGTGGAGTATATAGAGGATTTTTTCAGAAAGAAATCATCAGAGATACTCAGGGCAGTAAAAAAGTACAGCAGCATAAAACCGGCAGCTACAGATGACAGGCTTAAGGATGGCAGCAGCGTGTATTTTCTGGGTAAACCATATAGACTTAAGCTGGAAAGTGCTGCATCAAATATGGTCACGTTATGCAGTGATGAGATAATAGTATACAGTGCCGGCTGCAGTACTGATGCAGTGATTGACGCATGGTATGATACTCAGTGCAGAAAAGTTCTTAAGGATATCGGACACAGTGTTTATGAAAAGTTCAGGGACTATGTATCTCATGAGCCGGAGTATTCATACAAGAAGATGAAGACACTATGGGGGAGCTGCAATCCTGTTAAATTCCGTATGAGCATTAACAGAGATTTGATAAAGTACGACAGGAGACTTATAGAATTTGTTTTCTGCCATGAATATACTCATTTCATTCACCCTGATCATTCGGCTGATTTTTATAAGTTTTTGTCAGGGATGCTGCCGGATCATAAGGAGAGAAAAAATGAACTTAAAGCAGCGGCACGAATTATAAGAGATGGTAAACAGTAAAAAACGGAGATGGCAGAATTCCGTGGAACTCTGCCATCTCTGTTTAATATGAAAATATTTATGTTTTATTTGTATCCTGCGTAATTAAGCAGGCTTTTCAGCTTTTTTCTCTGCCTTGTCTGCAAAGGCTATTTTCAGAAGAATCGGAGTTATGATAGTTGTGATAACAACCATGATTACGATAGGAGCGAAGAATCTGTCATCCATAAGACCTACGGCCTGACCCTTGTTTGCTACGATAAGAGCAACTTCGCCTCGTGAAACCATTCCGATACCAATCTGGATACTTTCCTTTGTTGTGTATTTGCACAGCTTTGCACCGATGCCGCAGCCGACTATCTTTGTGAGGATTGCAACAATAAGGAGAAAGAGGGTGAAGATAATTATTGTTGAATTGAAGCTGTCTTTTGTAAGTTTAACATTAAGACCGATACTTGCAAAGAATACAGGGGAAAGCAGCATGTATGAAAGCGTTTCAAATCTTGATGAGATGTATTTTATCTTTGTACTTGTTGAGATGAGGATACCTGCGAGGAATGCTCCTGTAATATCAGCTACTCCGAAAAATTCTTCAGCGGCATAAGCGAAGAGAAGACAGAATGCAAAGCTCATTACGTTGTATCTGTGAAGCTTGGCAGTTGTACGGTCTGTCCATCTTACAAAGAGAATATGGAAGAGCACACCAAAAAGTCCGCCGCAGACAAAGAAAAGGAGAATCTTCAGGAGAACCTTTCCGATTTCAACAGAAGGATCGGCAAGGCTTGTAACTACTGTGAGTGCTATGATACCAAGAATATCATCGATAAGAGCAGCACCTATGATTGCATTTCCGGCATTTGTTGAAAGTTTGCCCAGTTCCTTGAGGGTTTCAACAGTAATGCTTACAGAGGTTGCTGTAAGTATAATTCCTATAAATACATTCTGGAGAAATATACTTGTAGGAAGAGTATTCTCTCCGTTATTAAACAAATAAGCAACACCGAAACCGCCTGCAAGAGGTACGAGAACACCGATTAATGCGATTATAAAAGAAGCAAGGCCGCATTTTTTGAGTTCCTTTATATCGGTTTCAAGGCCGGCTGAAAACATAAGAACAATAACACCGATTTCGGAGAGGTTCTTTATGAACTCGGTTTCTTCCACGAGGTGAAGTCCCGGGCCGAGAACAAGACCGGCAGCAAGTGCGCCGACTACCTGAGGAAGGTTAATTTTCTTTGTCATAAGTCCGAAAACTTTTGTTGACATAAGAATGAGGGCAATGAACAATAGATAATGCAAATCCATACAGCACATTCCTTTCATCGAAAAAGTATTAACAAAGACAGCTCACGCGGCATTTTCAGTGTAGAAAATCTGCGTTTTCTGTATCTTTTCAAGTCCGAAACCTATTATATTACTTTTATTTTTAAAAGTCAAGATGTATGGGCAAAATCAGCAAATTATAACTCTTTTAATTGTTTTACGCTGATATATTATTGAAAATGATAACACAAAAAACGGGAAATCAACATAAATGTGATTTCCCGTTTAATAATTCTTATTGAGTGTTAAATCAGCCGTTGAGCTTCTTAGCAAGCTGTGACTTCTTTCTTGCAGCCTTGTTCTTGTGAATGAGACCCTTTGCAGCAGCCTGGTCAACTCTCTTGATAGCGAGTCTGATAGCTGCTTCCTTGTCAGCTGCGTTTGTTGCTACAGCTGCGTCAGCCTTCTTAAGCATTGTCTTGAGGTTTGACTTTCTTGCCTTGTTGCTTGCAGCCTTAACCTTGTTAACCTTAACTCTCTTCATTGCAGATTTAATATTTGGCATAATAAATTACCTCCGAAAATTTTTGATAAATTAATATAAAGAACATAAAATAAAAGCAGCAGACACGAAACTGCTTTGGATTTTACTGAAAAACGATTCATGGAACGACCATGCAATCAGTCTAACAATAATTTTAACATTTTATGATATAAATTGCAATAGGTAAAATAAAAATATTATCGAAAAAAATTTAGTCTTAATTTATATACTATCACAATAAAATAAGGAGTGTACTGAAAAAATGAGTATGAGAACGGATCTCGCTGTGGAAGCGGCAGGAAGTATAACCTTTGATGCAGAGGGGAAATATGAAGGAATCAGAAAGATAAAAAGAGGTTCTGCCTTTGATATAACTGAAATCATAGTTGAGGATGACGAAAGCGGCAGAAAAATAGGCAAAAGGAAGGGGAGATACATTACCCTTGAAGCACCGAGACTGAGTCATATTTCAGACCGTTACCGTGAGATGGTCAGTGAGCTCTGTGAGGAACTTCGTTCTTTTGCAGGGAACAGAGAGAAAATTCTTGTTGCCGGACTTGGTAATGATGATATAACCCCTGACGCGCTCGGACCGTGTACAGCCTCAGGTGTTATGGCAACCCGTCATATCAGGGGACAGAATACCGGGGACAGTTTTCTGGACAGTCTTAAGGATGTAAGTGTTCTTCTGACCGGAGTAATGGGGACAACCGGAATAGAGACAGCAGAGATAGTTAAGGCTGTTTATGAAAAAACCAGTCCGGAGCTTATAATAATTATTGATGCACTTGTCTGTTCATCACCGGAAAGACTGGGGACAACGGTTCAGATCTGTGATACCGGAATTTCACCCGGAAGCGGTGTTGAAAACAAAAGGATGGAGATTTCGGAGCAGACACTGGGTGTTCCTGTTATAGCGATAGGTGTTCCGACAATCATTGATATCCATACGATAATTGAAAATATTACCGGTAATGAAGCTGATGCCGGGATTCCGGATATGATGGTCACCCCTAAAAATATTGATACTATAATTAGCCATGCCTCCCGTCTGATTGCAACCAGCATAAATCTTGCCCTTCAGCCTTCACTTGACTTTGAAGATGCCGCTGAAATAGCCTGCGGATGAATAAAACGCTCTGCAAACAAAGACGAACTGAAGCAGATGTTTTTTTGTGTATGTGAATTTTCTCAGTTATGTTATTTCGGGAGAGAACCCTGCAGGTGTTCATACCTTGAAGATGTGTCTCTCTCGCATTAATCACTTAACATTTCTACGTTGAAATAACATAAAAAACGTGGTATAATATACTTAGAAA